>WVZK01000204.1:0-41469 GCA_011772475.1 Candidatus Aminicenantota bacterium
CCGGGATCATAAACAGTCACTCCCTTCTCTGTAAGGGCTTTTATTTTTCTGTCCCGAAGCTCTCCTATAGCCTTAGCCAGCTCGTACCTGCTGTTTACTCCAACAAGATCCTCAGTGTTTTTTGTCTTATAAGCACCGATCTTTTTCCCCGCTTCAGATAGTATCTCAGTAACATCAGTAAGATAATATTCACCCTTTTTGTTCTTATTCGAGACCTTAGGCAATGCTTCAAGGAGATTCTTTATCTTAAAAACATAAACTCCCGCGTTTACTTCCTTTATCCTCCGCTCGGATGGTGTGGCATCTCTCTCCTCGATAACCCTAATTTTATCTCCAGAATGGATTATACGCCCAAAACCTGACGGGTCTTCTAGCTCAGCGCTTAAAAATGTCAGGGAGTTTGCTTCTTTTTGGTGAAGAGACAACAAGGGGCGGAGCGTTTCAGGTGTCAGCAGGGGTAAATCACCGTTTATGATGAGAACATCCTTATCTTTTCCTTTATTCAGCGCATCTCCTGCTACCTTGACAGCATGAGCTGTTCCCAGTTGTTTTTGCTGGTTTATAAACTCGACTTTGCCCGAAGGAACTTCTTTCATAACATCTTCCTTCTGACTGCCTACGACCACGAAGACCTTCTCTGGTCTGAGCTTGAAAACGCAATCCAACACCAAGCTGAGCATGGATTTCCCCAACATAGGGTGGAGAACCTTTATTGTTCCTGATTTGAATCTGGTTCCCTTGCCCGCAGCTAAGATCAGAGCGAAAAAGCCTTTTCTCATACCATTCTAGTGATCAATTTAAATTTCTTGTCCTCCCAAAGAGGCTCAAAATCTCTCTCATTCCTGGCTAATATGCTGAAATATTTGTCGAGTTGAATGGCCTTTTTTAAATGTTCTAAACACTTTTCAATATCGCCCTTCAAGCAATAGATATCTGCCATTAAATATAATATTTTGCCCTCTTTAGGTTTCATCTCTCGAGCCTTTTCTAACAGCTTCAGCGCTTCCCCATAATCTCCCTGATTTGTTTTGAAAAGTCCGTATTGATAAAAATCATCAAATGTTTTCAACGGGACTTTTTCTTTGCTCTGTCGTGCTTCACTAACATTGAGGTAGATTTGAGCTCTATCAACAAGTTCTCTTTCAGAACCATGTTTATCTATAAATACCTTAAACAATTCATCTGCTTTTTTATAATCTCCTTTGTGAAAGGACTTCATGGCCTGGCTATAAGAAGATAGAGCCTTCTCATACTCATCCTTTTTGATTTTATCTTTTTCTTTTGTCACTTTTAACCTTTCTCGTATTCTCTTAAGTTCTGGTTTACAAATTCTATCTCAGAATAAAAGCATTGACAAGAAAAAAGTTAGGAAGGTTTTGGGAAATATCCTCGCTCCCCTTCAGATTTTTAACGCCATTCTCCATTCGCTCTTCTCTGCGGCTCCGTAACTCGCTCCGCTCAAACATACTCGCCGGTCCACTGAGCGGACTTCCCTCGAAGAGCGAATTCCAAAGGCTAAATCTTCAATGGTCGCTACGGCTATTTCCCCAAACCTAAGTCTTAATGGTAAGGTATCGTGGATTTGGAGATTCTTGCGGTGGTGAATCCCGTCATATCCCCGTTATATATAGGTCCAGAATTCTGGATTGTCTAAAAGAAAATGAATAGCCTTCAGATGAAGACCATGACCTGCCCTTTGTGCTTTGAAATGCCCGATCAAAGGCGAGCCCATCAGGGAAAGGTCACCAACTAGATCCAATATTTTATGACGGACAAATTCATCCGGATACCGTAAAGGCTTGTTTATAACACTTTTATCATCAAGAACAACAGCATTATCCAGTGATCCGCCTCCAGCTAATCCCTGAGCTCTAAGAGCTGGTACATCCTTCAAAAATCCGAAAGTCCGGGCAGGCGCAATTTCTTTTATAAAATTTTCCAGATTTAGGGATAGAGTTAATTCTTGTTTTTGGATGGCTGGATGATCGTATTCGATAGAGTAGGTTATTTTAAAGTCTGAACCTGGAGAAAATGAAAAGCTAGCATCTTTTTCATCGAGGGAAAAAGACTTAGTAATTTTAATAGATTTTTTGCTATCAGGAAGAGACCTTACTCCAGCATTAAGGATTGCCTGGGCAAAAGGAGAGGCACTCCCATCCATCGCAGGAATCTCATCCCCGTTTATCTCTATAATCAAGCTGTCAATACCAGACATATAAAGAACAGCAAGCAAATGTTCGAGAGTCTGAATTTTGCATCCTTCAGAAACAATATAGGTTGAGTTCTTAGTTTTAATTTTCTTGGGATCGAGAGCAAGCTCTAAATTATCGAGATCGGTTCGGCGAAAGATGATCTCCCCTGATGATGAAGGTTTCAGGAGAAGATCCACATTCTTTCCAGAATGTATTCCAACTCCTGAAAACTGAATCTCTTTTTGGATAGTTTTTTTGGATATCATTTCGAGGTCATTTCGAAGGCACCAGAATTTCGCGCTTCATAAAAACCTTCGTTCTGAGTTTCATTAAGATTTTAGCAATTTGAGGTCCGGTGTTCAAAACTTTTATTATTTTTATAAGAAAGCGGCCACGTCCTTTATTTGCTGTGGCCATCGTATAATGGGATCACAAAATGGGGACAGGCTACTTTTTTTAATAGGTGGATTTGATAAATCAAACCCCTACAAAATATTTCTCAAAGCAGCACAAAATGGGGCCTGGCCCCATTTTTAGTGGCCCCATTTTTAGTCATTTTTTCAAGGAAAAAGTAGCCTGTCCCCTTTTATATATTACACCAGTATGATAGAATCAGGCGCATGAAATCGCAGCTGGAAGACGTATTAAACAAGGTCCACCAGGGAAAGCTCTCCCCTAAAGAAGCCCTATCTATTCTGAAAGACTTTCCTTATCAAGACTTAAGCTTTGCTAAAATCGACCACCATCGAGAGCTAAGAAAAGGTTTCCCTGAGATAATCTATGGCCTCGGAAAGACTGATGACCAGATATTAAAAATCGCCCAGGAAATTATCAAAAAAGGGAGCAATCTGCTTATCACCAAAATCGGACTAGAAGTCTTCAAGAAACTAAAGAAAAAAATACCGGGAGCGCACCACAATTCCCTGGCCAAGGTTATCTATCTCAAGCAACAAAAGCCTATTCCTGGAAAGGGCAGAATTGCTGTCATCACAGCCGGAACGTCGGATATTCCGGTTGCAGAGGAAGCTGCTGTGACCTGCGATATCTTGGGTAATAAAACAGATAAAATATACGATGTTGGCGTGGCCGGCCTTCACCGCTTTTTTGGCGAGTATCAGAAAATAAAGAAGGCAAAGGTCATTATAACCGTAGCTGGCATGGAAGGAGCCCTACCCAGCGTGGTGGCAGGAATTGTCAGTGTTCCGATAATCGCTGTTCCGACAAGTGTCGGTTATGGGGCAAGCATGAAGGGGCTAGCTGCTCTCCTGGCTATGCTAAATTCTTGCCCTGGTGGCGTAGGTGTGGTTAATATTGATAACGGGTTTGGCGCAGGATACCTAGCAAGCCTTATAAATCATCTTGAATAGCGTCGGATTTCATTTGAATTCAGCATTTAGACAATTCAAGTTTTAATTCACGATTTCATTAAATTTTTTATAAAACCTTAATTTATAAGTACTTAGGCACTTGACAATCGGGCATCTCCTTCCTATATTTACTTGTAGTCAAATTTTATCCATTAAAAGATAACCCATGGAAATAGTTGACCAAATTAGGCAAACTGCGAGCATCGTAGAGATTGCGTCGCAGTATACAACCTTAAGAAGACGCGGGAATAAACATGTTGGACTCTGCCCTTTCCACTCAGAAAAGGATCCGTCTTTTACAGTTGATGAAGAAAAGCAGCTGTTTCATTGTTTCGGCTGCAACGCAGGAGGAGATATTTTCACTCTGGTTATGGAAAAAGAAAACCTAAGCTTCCCTGAAGCTTTGAAATATCTGGCTGAAAAATACAATATTCCCCTGCCCAAGAAAAGAGAATTCTCCCCCCAACTTCAAAAATTAGAAGAAAAATTATTCAAANNAAATTATTCAAAATAAACGAAAATACTCTTGCTTTTTTCAAGAAAAACCTGTTTGCGACCAAAGAAGGCGAGAAAGCCCTTGAATATCTCAAAAATAGAGATATTACTGAAGAAATCATACAGAAATTGAAGATCGGCTACGCCCTGAATTCGTGGGATTCACTCCTTACCTTTTTCAAAGAAAAAAAAGTCCCTCCAAAACTTCTTGAGCAAGCAGGACTCGTCCTCTACAACCAAAAAAAAGACAGTTTTTATGACCGCTTCAGAGGAAGGATCATTTTCCCCATATTTAGCCTTACGGGAAAGGTCGTCGCCTTCGGAGGAAGGACCATTTTTAATGCGGAGCCGAAATACCTCAATTCCCCGGATACTCCTGTATATTCAAAGGGAAAAATTCTGTACGGACTGAACTTTAGCAAGGAATCTATTCGGGAGACAGGTGAGGTTATCATTGTCGAAGGCTATACAGATTTTGTCTCCCTCTACCAGGCAGGGATTACGAACAGCGCTGCCTCTCTAGGAACAAGTTTGACTTCTCAACAGGTCTCACTTCCCTTACGGTTCGCACCAAGAATGATAGTCAGTTATGACGGTGATGCTGCGGGCAAGAAGGCAGCTTGTCGGGCCATTTCTCTTTGTTTTGAAAAAGGTGTTCAAGTTAAAATCCTGACTTTACCCCCAGGGATCGACCCTGATAATCTTATCAAGAAATCCGGTTTAGACGAGTTTAAAAACCTCATTCAAAACAGCACGCCAGGACTTAAGTTCTTATTAGATTCCTTTCTGGAGGAATGGAGGAAGGATATCCCTGAAGAGAAGACAAAAATTGTAAGAAGTACTGTGGAAGAAATCGTAAAAATGCCTGATCCTATTATTCGCAGTGAATATTTGAAGCAAGCAAGTGAATACCTTTCTGTTGATGAGGAAGAATTACGCAGGATAATCCAGAGAAAAAAATCCGAGGAGAAAAGCGGGGAGGAAGAGACAATTTTAAATGCCGAAAAAAGACTCCTTCAGATACTTTTAGGAGATAAAGATATAGCATCCTACGTGTTTCCAGAAATAAAGGAGGAATATTTTCAGGGCCTGAAGACCGCGCCCATCTTCGAAGCTTTAGCTAAATGTTCAAAGAGCGGGAAAGAACCGGACTTTAATGAATTAAGGGAGAGAATAGGCCCCACTCTTGAAAGCTCGCTCTCTAAGGCTCTGATGCTGGAGAAAGAGCAGGAAGCAACCGTCGAGGAAGCCTTTGAATGCCTTAATGCTTTAAGGCAATTCTCGCTTGAAAACCGAAAAAAAGAACTGAAAGCTGAAATCATAAGCATGGAAAAAAAGGGAGATAAGGAAAAACTTCGTTCCCTCCTCATACAAAGACAAGATATTATTAACCAATTATCCATGTTGTCGAAACGAAACTATCAAAATTTAAGTTATAACAATCGCGATATTTCCGCGAAGGAGAGTAATTAACATTGACTCAAGAAGATAAGCCTCAAAAAGACGGAATTGACCGGCTAATTTCCAAGGGAAAGAAGCAAGGCTTTCTTCTTTTTGAAGAGATAGATAAAACCTTCCATGATGATGATGTCAAATCGGAAGGAGACTTTAAAGAGTTTCTCAATTCTATGGACGACTATGGAATAAAAGTCGTCGGCACAAAAAGGAAAACAGCTCCTCCTAAAAGAAGAAAGAGTGACTTAGTCTCTCTTCACGGTTTGGAGCGAACAACAGATCCTGTAAAGCTCTATCTTAGAGAAATGGGGAATATTTCGCTCCTTACTAGAGAGGGAGAAATTGCCATAGCTAGGGAAATAGAGAGGGGCGAAAAAACTATTCTTAAGGCCCTCTCTAAAACAAGGATTGTCTTGAATGAAATCCTCTACCTTGAAGAGAACATAAAGGAGGATTCTTACTACATCCAAGAAATGTTCGATCTCAGTGAAGATGACCTAGCAGAAGGAAAGCTAGAGGCAAAGAAGAAAGAAATAATATCAAAAATCAGGAAGATCGAGGAACTCAGCGCTCAACTCGATAGCATACCAGCAAAAAAGAAAAATATCTTTAGGCGAGGACGCCTTATCGTTGAAATGAGCCGCCTCATCAGGGAGCTCAACATTCGTTCTTCTCTCAGAGAAACAATCATCGAGAATCTTCGTGAGAAGTTAAAAGTCATCAACGAATTAGAAGAGACTAAGGAAGAGTTGAATCTTTCGCTTAGCCGAGTGAAAAGCAAAAAGCAAGAGACTGTTCTAAAGGATAAAATAAAGGAAATCAACAAATTCCTTAAAACATACCAGAAGGATATAGGCCTTAATACTCAAGCTTTAAGAAAAACACTGAGGGAAATAGCCACAGGAAAGAAAATCAGCGACCAAGCTAAGAAAGAACTGGTGGCTGCGAATTTAAGACTTGTGGTCTCTATAGCCAAGAAGTATAGCAACCGAGGACTCCAATTTCTCGACCTCATTCAAGAAGGAAATATGGGTTTGATGAAGGCTGTGGACAAATTTGAATACCGAAGAGGATATAAATTTTCGACTTATGCAACTTGGTGGATAAGACAGGCCATAACGCGAGCAATTGCTGATCAGGCTAGGACTATAAGAATTCCAGTTCATATGATAGAGACCATAAACAAATTGATAAGAGTCTCAAGAAGCCTTGTCCAGGAAATAGGGAGAGAGCCCACCAGCGAAGAGATAGCGAAAAAGATGGACATGTCGGTCCATAAGATAAGAAAAATCATAAAAATTGCCCAGGAGCCTATCTCACTCGAGACTCCTATCGGAGAAGAAGAGGACAGCCATCTGGGTGATTTTATCGAAGATAAAGTAATCCCCTCACCTCCTGAAACGGTCATAAACATCAATTTAAGAGAGCAGATTGGGGAAGCTCTAAAATCTCTAACAGAAAGAGAAGCAAAGGTCTTGAAGATGAGATTCGGCTTAGGTGACGGCAACGAACACACTTTGGAGGAGGTCGGTCAGCAATTCAAGGTGACTCGTGAAAGAATCAGGCAGATCGAGGCCAAAGCTTTAAGAAAACTAAAACATCCAAGTAGAAGCCGGAAGCTGAAATCGTTCACCGACGATAATTAAGATAAAATATATTATTCATATCCCGGGGGTTGATATGTCAGTCCCAAATATTTCTTATCTAAGCTAGGTGATTGATTTGTCAAACATGCATAATTGATAATACGAATAATTAAAAGGTGGGTTTGATGAATCAAAACCCTACAGAAAAATCAAAACCCTACAGATCATTAAAAAAGGAGTTGATTCGTCAGTCCCATCTCCCTGCAAATTGACTTGATTTTTGATATTTGCTATAAGAAACAAAGGGCCTATAGCTCAGCGGTAGAGCCTCCGGCTCATAACCGGCAGGTCCCAGGTTCGAATCCTGGTAGGCCCATTTTCCCTCAGAGGAAACGATGTGGATATTGAATTTGAAAAACTGATTAACCTTCAGAAGCTTGACAAAGAAATAGCTGATATCTCTGCTTTCCTCGAAAATATCCCCTCCAAGATCGAAGAAATCAACAAAAAAATAGAAGCCAGCTCCCAAACTATCGATTTGGCCAAAGAAAAAATGGCTCAGAATCAGAAGAAAAGAAGAGATCTGGAAGCTGAAGTCAAAGATATTAGGGAACAAATATCAAAGTATAACCGTCAGCTCAATGAAGTTAAAACAAACAGAGAATACAGCTCTCTTCTTAAAGAAATAGAAGAGGCCAAACAGAAAATCAGCGATATGGAAGAGGAGATAATAAGCGAAATGCTCCTGGCTGACGATATCGAGGAAGAAATCAAGACTGCAAGCCAAAAACACAGTGAGGCAGAAGAGGAGTTCTCGAAGGAAAAAAATGCGCTTCAACAGGAGAAAGAGACATTCGAAGCAAAGAAGGCTAAGCTAAACCAAGAAAAAGAAAAGCTCGCGCCAAAAATTCCCTCTGACCAGGTTAACCTTTATCTGAAAATATATAAGAAAAATAGCGGAATTGCCCTCTCTCCCGTAAGCGAAGAGTTTTGTTCACTGTGCCATATGCGCATCAGACCCCAGGTGATAAATGAGCTGAAAGGGAAAGAGAAGATTATTCTCTGCGAAAATTGTGGCAGAATATTGTATTTCGTTACATAATCAACTTAAATTAATACTCTATCCTTGCTCCATTTCAATCTTCTCTGTACATAGCATCGATGACGCCTCTATACTTCTCCTCGACAACATTTCTTTTTATTTTTAAGGTTGGAGTCATCTCTCCTTTATCTATTTCAAAATTCCTATCCAGAAGACTAATTTTTTTTATTTTCTCGTAAGACGCGAGAGAAGGTGTAGCCCGGTCAATTTCTCCTTCCATGAAATTTAGAACTTTTTCATTCTTGACCAAATCACCGAGCGTTTCATAGGTTATGTTGTTAAACTTTGCATATTCTTCCAATTTTTCGAAATTCGGTACAACCAAGGCAGAAATAAACTTTCTTCTATCCCCGATGGCCAACACGTTCTCAATATAAGGATTGGTCTTTAAAAGATTCTCAATCGGCTGAGGAGCAACATTCTTACCCCCAGCAGTCACTATTAGATCTTTTTTCCTGTCTGTAATCACCAAATGGCCATCTTCGTCCAAATGGCCTATATCTCCTGTTTTAAACCATTCCCCTTCGAAGACCTCTCTGGTTTCTTCTTCTTTCTTGTAATATCCTTTCATTATATTTGGACCCCTGGCCAAAATTTCTCCATCTTCAGCAATTTTTACTTCAACTCCCGGAATTGGAGGCCCCACTGTCCCAAATTTCAACTTATCAAACGTATTCACTGAAATAACCGGAGATGTCTCAGTCAGGCCATATCCTTCCATGATAACAATGCCCAGGGCATAGAAGAATTCACCGATATCCTTTGATAACGGTGCAGCGCCTGAGACAAAAAACCTGACTCTCCCCCCAGTTTTGGCAATAATCTTGGAATAGACGAGTTTATGAGCAAGCTTTCTTTTAAAGCGGAGCATCCCTGATATAGGCTTATTTTCTAATTCGCTGCTCGCAGACTCTCTGCCAACTTTTACTGCCCAGAAGAAGATTTTTTTCTTCAAGGCCGAGCTGGCCTGAACATTATCTATGACCTTCGCATAAAACTTCTCCAATACGCGTGGTACGACGACCATCAGGTGAGGCCTTATTTCCTGGAGGTTTTGAGCTACGGTATCAAAACCCTCGGCATAACCGATCGAGCAGCCTTTGTAGAGGAAGGTAAAAGTGACCATTCTTTCAAGACTGTGAGATAAAGGCAGGAGCGACAACCCTGTATCTTTATCCGAAAAGGGAAGAAGAGGTGCACAGGCTTTGACATTGCTGACGAAATTGTGGTGAGTGAGTATTACTCCCTTAGGAGGTCCAGTCGTCCCGGAGGTGTAGATTATAGTAGCTTCATCTTCAGGCTTGATTCCTAGGGCTATTTTTTCAAAAAGCTCAGGATTTTCCTGATCAACCTTTTTCCCTCTTTCCAGAATCTGGTTAAAACTCAGGACTCCTTCAGGGGCTTCTGATTCGAAGGTGATGAAACGTGTTACCTTTGTCAGGTCATTCTTTACAGCTTCTACCTTTTCCCAGAGTTCTTGGTTTGAGCAAATAACAATTTTAGCATCAGAGTCTTCGATGATATACTTGATTTGTTCTGGAGCCAGAGTGGTATAAATCGGAACAGTAATTCCGCCCAGGCATAAATTTGCGAAATCTGAAATGATCCACTTCGGCCTATTCTCGGAAAGGATGATGAGCTTATCCTTAGATTCAAGTCCTAAATCTTTCAGTCCCAGACAGAAGTATTTAACTTTTTCAGCAAACTCTGCAGTGGAAATGGGTACATATTTTCCTTCTTTTTTAGAAAGCAGCAATTCATCCTTTGGATATATTTTTATAGTATTGAAAAAAAGCTGATTGAGTGTCTCAACCATGACTCCCTCCTTGTTTTTCGGTGAGTAGATTTTAAAGAATAAGAGCCACGCCTGTCAAGCATTCTTTATGCAGGGATCAGGTTCATCTGCAAGGGCAGATTGTAGAGAAAATGGAGAGAAAATGAGGCCAGGCCCCATTCTTTTGTTTATCTGTACGGAAAATTGTAGGGGCTTGATTTATCAAGCCCACATTTTTTCTACACAAATGAACTATCGGGTTTGATGAATCAAACCCCTACATAAATCAAACACCTTCGTGAATCAAACCCCTTCGTAAATCAAGCCCCTACTATAAATCACATACATTAAAAAGGAAGAAAAAGTAGCCTGTCCCCTTTTGCACTGCGGTTTAGGTTTCTTTGACTGTGGCCATTGAGACGACTCTGTCGCCTTTCTCAAGATCTATTATTTTTACTCCCTGAGTCGCTCTCCCTGAAGGCCTCACCTGCCCCGTCTTTATCCGTATCACCTTTCCTAGCTGTGTTATCAAGAGCAATTCCTCCTCTGAAATCCCGACCATCCCTATTGCCTTTCCTATCTTGGTGTTAACTATCAGATTGATGACGCCCTTCCCTCCTCTTCTGTGTTGGGGATAGAGGCTTATATCAGTCTTTTTCCCTCTTCCCTTTTCACTTGCAGTGAAGACGAACTCGTCCTTTTCTCCAACAACGATCATTCCGATGATCTCATCTTTAGGTCTCAAGGAGATTGCTTTTACACCGGCGGCTTGACGTCCCATCGGTCTTACTTCGCTCTCTTTGAACCTGATGGCTTTTCCTAGCTTTGTCCCGACTAAAATATCTCTCTGGCCATCAGTTAGCTGTGCCGTAAGCAGCTCACTTTTGCGGTCGAGACCGATGGCGATAATACCGCCTCGTCGGATGTTACGAAAGTCACTCAATTTTGATTTCTTCATCTTCCCTTTAGAAGTTATCATCACCACGTAGCGGTCGCCAGAAAAATCTTTCACGGCAACAACAGAACGAACTTTCTCTTCTGGACCTAAGTGGAGGAGATTCTTGATGGGTTTTCCTCGGCCTGAAACACCCACATCTGGTATTTCCAAAGCTTTCAGCCAGTAGAGGCGTCCTTTGTTGGTGAAAAATAAAAGATAGCTGTGGGTAGAGGAAACAAACAGATCCTGGACCACATCTTCAGGCTTCATGCTGATGCCTCTTTTGCCCTTTCCTCCCCGACTCTGGAAATGATAGTAGCTCAGGGAAGTGCGTTTAACGTAGCCAGATGAAGTATAAGTGATGGCAACATCCTCCTCTTTGATTAAATCTTCTGGCCTAATCTCTGAGATTTCCTCCTCCTTGATCTCTGTTTTCCTCTCATCCTGATATTCTTCTTTTATTTGTTCCAGCTCTTCCACGATGATATCCAGAATAAGCTGTTCACTGGCTAAAATCTTCTTCAATCTTGAGATCGTTTTCTTCAATTCCCTGTATTCTCTCTGAATCTTTTCTCTCTCCAGTCGAGTGAGTTTTTGCAACTGTAAATCCAGGATCGCCTGAGCCTGGATTTTGGTCAGATGAAAGCTGGTTATAAGGCCGTTCCTTGCCGCATCGACCGTTCGAGAGGAGCGGATAAGGCTTATCACTTCATCCAGATTATCCAGGGCAATAGTCAGTCCTTCCAGAATATGAGCTCTTAATTCTGCCCTCTTCAATTCAAAGCGCGTGCGGCGTCGAACCACATCCTGGCGATGGGAAACAAAGTAGCGCATCGTCTCAAGAAGATTGAGCATCTTGGGCTGCTTTTCAACTATCGCTAGCATGATTATTCCGTAAGAAGTTTGAAGAGATGTGTGCTTGTATAAGTTGTTCAGAATAATCTCGGGAAGTTCGCCTTTTTTGATTTCGATAACGACTCTCATTCCTTCCCTATCCGATTCGTCCCTTATATCTGCAATCCCCTCGATCTTTTTACTATTAACGAGGTCAGCAATGCCTTCCAGAAGCCTTGCCTTGTTCACTTGATAAGGAATTTCAGTGACGACGATTCTGTCTCGCTCGTTCTTTCTGCCTCTCTCAATCATGGCTCTTGCTCTTAAACAAATGATCCCCCTTCCTGTCCTGTAAGCATCCTTGATTCCGTGCTTACCGAAGATATACCCTCCAGTCGGAAAATCCGGGCCGGGAACGAACTTCATGATATCTTCCAAGCTGGCTTTGGGATTTCGGATAAAGTGAATTATTCCCTCTGAAACCTCATTCAGGTTATGGGGAGGGATGTTGGTGGCCATGCCGACAGCGATCCCTGAACCTCCGTTGACTAGAAGATTTGGAAATTTTGCAGGGAGAACCTCGGGCATCTGGAGGCTTCCGTCATAGTTGGGCACAAAGTTGACTGTATTCTTATCGATATCTGCCAGAAGTTCTTGGGTAATCTTTTTCATCCTGACTTCGGTGTATCTCATGGCTGCTGGCGGATCCCCATCTATGGAGCCAAAATTGCCCTGGCCATCCACCAAGGGATAGCGAAGACTGAAATCTTGGGCCATGCGAACTAGAGTGTCATAGACAGCCCCCTCACCGTGAGGATGGAACTTTCCTATGACATCCCCCACAATGCGGGCAGACTTTTTGTATGATTTGTTCCAGGCGGTTCCGGTTTCATGCATGGAAAAAAGGGTGCGGCGGTGGACGGGCTTAAGCCCATCCTTTATATCTGGAATGGCTCGACCAATGATCACGCTCATGGCGTAATCAAGGTACGACCGTTTCATCTCCATTTCGAGACTAACTTCAGTAGACTTATTGCTCATCTTTTCTCCTTTTTACGGTAAGAAATTGCCCCTGCTTTTTCTCTAAATATCCAGGTTTTGTGCCTCAAGAGCATTCTGTTCTATGAAATTCCTCCGGGATTCAACCTCTTCTCCCATGAGGACAGTAAAAATTTCTTCTGCCTCTACCGCATCCTGTATTGAAACTTTAAGCAGATATCTTTCCTCTGGATCCATGGTTGTTTCCCACAACTGCTGGGGAGTCATCTCTCCCAATCCTTTATATCTCTGGATAACTACGCCCTTTTTCCCTTTCTGGAATAGGAAGTCGAGAAGTTTTGCTTCGTTTTCTATCTTTACTTTTTCGCTATCGCTTAAAACCTGAAAAGGAGTTCTGAAGCTTTCTAATTCTTTGTGTATTTTGCAGAGGTTTCGGTACTCAGCCGATGTGATTAAACCTGAGTTAACCTTGCAAGAAACATTCATACCGTTGATTTGAAAATCTACTGCGAGTTCATGGAGTCCGTGCTCCTCATCCATGCTTAAAACCGAGGTTATGCCCTTCTCTGTGAGGAGGGTTTGGATTTTCTCCAGTTGACTCTTCTTGCGCAAAAAATCTACATCTTCAACTCCGCTGCTAAGAAGAATGTCGATTAGGAAGAACGGATAATTTTTTCTTTCGAGCAGCTGGATATAATTCTTTTTGGCAATTATCCTATGGAGGAATTTTCTGAATTTTTCTCCGCTTATATACTCCTTCTGCCTGCTCATTTTAATTTTGAATTCCTCTGAAATTTTCTTAATTATATACTTTTCATAAGACCGCTCATCTCTTAAATACTGAACTGATTTGCCCTTCGTTATCTTATACAAGGGGGGCTGGGCAATATAGAGATGACCCTTTTCAATAAGTTGAGGCATCTGCCGGTAAAAGAAAGTCATGAGAAGAGTTCTTATATGGGAGCCATCCACATCAGCGTCTGTCATTATAATGACTTTATGATAGCGAAGTTTTTCCAGGTTGAAATCTGACTGCTCTACCCCGGTTCCCAGAGCTGAAATAATTACCCCTATCTCTTCACTCTTAAGAATCTTGTCAAACTTGGCTTTCTCCACATTGAGAATTTTCCCCTTAAGAGGCAGGATAGCCTGATGGCGGCGATCACGGGCTTGTTTGGCTGAGCCTCCTGCCGAATCTCCCTCCACGATGAAGATCTCGCTGAGAGCAGGATCTTTTTCCTGGCAATCAGCCAGTTTCCCGGGGAGCGAAGTTGACTCTAAAACCCCTTTACGACGAGCCAGGTCTCTTGCTTTTCGAGCAGCCTCCCTTGCTCTTGCCGCATCTAAGATCTTCAGGACAACTTTCTTAGCTACAGTAGGATTCTCCTCAAAATATATCGAAAGCTGCTCGTTCACTATGGATTCTACGATTCCTTTCACTTCGCTGTTTCCCAGTTTTGTCTTTGTCTGACCTTCAAACTGAGGATTCTTAATCTTCAAGCTTAAGACCGCACATAATCCTTCTCTAGTGTCATCGCCGGACAAATTCTGAGTTAAATCCTTGACCAGATTATTAGCATTAGCATAATTGTTTATGGACCGAGTCAAGGCTGCCTTAAATCCGATTAAATGGGTGCCTCCCTCGGTAGTATTGATATTGTTTACAAAGGAGAAAATTGTCTCAGAATAGCTTGCGTTATACTGGAGGGCCATCTCCACAATAGCGCTATCTTTTTTAAACTCGAAGTATATTGGCTTTGGGTTGAGTACTGTTTTATTCTGATTGAGGTACTGCACAAATTCCTTAATTCCACCTTTATACTGAAACTCATTCATCTTGTCGCTTCGCTCATCGACAAGAGTTATCTTCAGCCCTTTATTCAAGAAAGAAAGTTCCCTTAATCTCTGGCTTAGAATCTCAAAGTTAAACTCTACGGAGTCGAAAATTCCGTTATCAGGCTCAAAGGTAACCTTTGTTCCAGTTTTCTTTGTTTTGCCTATCTGCTTTAATTTTGTTACAGGCTTGCCCCTAACATAACTCTGACTGTAGACGCCTCCGTTTCTTTTTATCTCCAGGTCGAGCTTGTTTGAGAGAGCATTGACTACAGAGACGCCGACTCCGTGAAGGCCGCCTGAAACCTGGTATGATTTGGTATCAAACTTTCCGCCAGCATGAAGGGTTGTCATCACAACTTCTGGAGCTGGTCTTTTCTCCTTCTTGTGCATCCCGACTGGAATGCCGCGGCCGTTATCGATGACAGTAACGCTGCAATCCACATGAATGACCACATCAATCTCTGAACAATATCCAGCTAAAACCTCGTCGATGCTGTTATCGACAACCTCATAGACCAGATGGTGCAATCCTTCAGAGCCGGTGCTCCCGATATACATAGCTGGACGCTTACGAACCGCTTCCAGCCCCTTGAGTACTTTTATGCTTTCAGCAGTATATTTTTTGTCTTTCATTTTCTTATGATTTAAGAGAGAAAAAGGACTAAGTAGGAAGGATTTTTACTTAATCCAACAGGCATAATTTTCGCCTATAATTATACCAAAAAAAGGGCAATTTTTCAAAGAAAAATAGCCTTTTTTTCGGAGTAAAAATGGATTTTTGATAAACCCAAAAAAGGTGACAGGAGACTTATTTATGAAGGGAGTAAATCGCCTCTATGGGTGTTTTTTGGCAGGAATAAAAAATGTAAAAAATGGGGCCTGTAAAAAATGGGGCCAGGCCCCATTTTTAAGGCTCCATTTTTGGCCAGCATTTTTTTTGGTTGATTTAAATAAAGTAGGGGCTTGATTCATTCGTAGGGATTTGAATTATTCGTACGGGCTTGATTCATCAAACCCACCTTTTGAAAATAAGATTACGATTGATTATAATTAAGAAAAAAGAGGTTCTGATGCCGGCAAATTTACCACCTCAATATTTCGAGACAGAAAGGAAGCTCAAAACTGTCAAAACGCCGCAAGAAAAAAGAATCATTTTAGAGGAGCTTCTCTCCTTAGTTCCTAAACATAAAGGCACAGAAAAGCTTCAAGCTCTGCTCAAAACGAAGATTGCCAAACTAAAATCCGCCGCTCAAAAAAAACCTACAATCGCTAAACATGCTCTCTCGTTCCACTTCGAGAAAACAGGAGCAGGTCAAGTTATTTTAATCGGGCCCCCCAATGCGGGAAAATCCATGCTGGTAAAATCTTTATCCAATGCAAATCCTGAAATCGCCGATTATCCTTTCACAACCCGCACTCCTTATCCGGCAATGATGCAATATGAAAACATCCAGATTCAGCTAATAGACACTCCGCCTATCACGCCTGAATACATGGAAGTATGGCACTATGAGCTGGTCAAAGAAGCAGATGGAATTCTGCTTCTTCTGGATTTGTCAAGCTCAGGTCTAGTTGATACTATGCAGGCCGTATTGGACAGGTTAAAAGAAAAGAAAATAGAGCTAATTGACGAAGACCGGACAATCCCCGCTGAAGTTCCGTTCTTTTATAAAAGGACTTTGATAGTTGCCAATAAAAGAGACCTTAAGCCAGCAGAAGAAAATTATGATGTATTAAAAAAAGCCTTGGAATCCAAGTTTAGCCCGATTTCTGTTTCTGCAAATAGCGGAGATGGTCTTGAATATTTAAAAAAGAGAATATTCTCCATGCTCCACATTATTCGAGTTTACAGTAAAATTCCTGGTAAGAAAGCTGACTTTAATGATCCTTATACTCTGAAAAAAGGATCTTCTGTAACGACAATGGCCAGAACAGTTCACAAGGACTTTGCCCAAAACCTAAAGTATGCCCGAATATGGAGTAAAACCAAATACCAAGGACAAAAAGTTAACCGCAATCACATCCTCGAAGATGAAGATGTTATTGAACTTCACATATAGGTTTCATCCCCTTTGAACCCATTCCTGCTGTGCTTTACTCCTGGTTTAAAAATTCAGCACAATATAAAATAAAAAAAATAGTAAATAAATAAGGAAAAAGAGGGCTGTCCATTTTTTATGTTTTAATCTATTTATGCAGTGTTTATCTTCTGCCTTGAAAAGACGGCTGTAGTGCGACCTAAATGATGATGCAAAAGTTTGAAGAGAACCCCCCTCCCTCCTGACATCGACCGCACCTTTATTGGTTTCAGTCTGCAATGAAAATTTAAGCCCAAATAGGAGAACGGTCAATCCTTTTTGTGAAAATGTCGCTTTTTGTCGCTTTTTGTCGTCTCTTTTTGATATTTTTATTCTCTTTTTTCGCTTTTTGTCGCTTTTTGTCGCCTCTCTCGCTTTCGCAAAATTATCGACTCTAAACTATCATTTAGATGATTAATAGCAAAAAAAAAAAAAAAAAAAAGAAAAAAAAGGGGGCGGGCTTGTTTTCCATTCAGCCTTAACCACATCCTCGCCGACAAAGACACTATGGAACTTCATGTATAAATATTCATCACCGTTCTCAATCAATTACTGCATATCTTTTTTTTGGCTTTTATCTTTATCCACTAATCGTTATAATTGACTCATGAAACCGGGGCGTAGCGCAGTCTGGTTAGCGCACAGCGTTCGGGACGCTGGGGTCAGGGGTTCGAATCCCCTCGCCCCGACTTTTTCGTTTCTCTTATATTCACCCGCTACCTCATATAAATCAAACATTTAAAATGACAAGAAATGACAGTAAAAGTCATTTAACGAAACAAAGCGTTGCAAAAACGGTGACAATTTTTTCTTCAACTTGATAGTAAGAGCTTTTTTACTTCTCTCCCAGAAATCATCCCATCATTGCCTTATTCTATTAAAGAAAATTATGTCAACTCGCTTCTCGGGGAAAAATGCAAAAAAAATAATGTCCCGTTGTTATTTTAAAAAATTTCTTAAATTGCGGGAAATCTAGGCTGATTTTCAGATATAAATGGGAAAAATAAAGTCAAAACCTTTCGAAATATAGGCGAAAATGGGAAACTTAAAATAAGGAAATAATGGCGAATTATGGCGAAATTATGGTATTTGGATTGAAAAACAAAAACAATGTAATTTAGCTGAAAACCAGGGGTAACAGGGTATGACCCATCCAGGACTCGAACCTGGAACCCTCGGATTAAGAGTCCGCTGGCATATTTAAATGCAGAAATACAACCCGCCAATATTGTCGATTTACTCTTATACTACTTTTAAATTATTTATGAGCTTTTTTATTAATTTTATGCTCTTTCATTTGTTTGTCGACATAATCGATAGTTTCAAGTATTTCCCCTAGATAATCTGATGCACAAATAGACATTGTTGCCGTCAATATGATGAAAACATCACCTGGATCGATTATTATTCCATAAGCAACAAAAGCAAGATTAGCTAGCTGTTGAGCAATGCCATCAATATCTAAAGGATAATACATCTTGAGCGCCTCTCCGTAAGTAACCGTCTCATTTCTAAATATCATCTCAGTAAGACTTATGATNNGCGATGAAAGACCTTTTTCTGTATAAAAATCCCAAGCATAAGCCTTGATTAAAAGGCTAAGAAGGATTTCATTAGGTCGGTCTGCAGAGGAAACAATTTTCTCGCCAATCATTGGATCCGCGTCTTTGATTAGAATATCCACAGCTGCTTCTACAAGGTGATGGCAAATTTCCAAACACATATCATAATCTGCACCATATGGGTCTAATCCAAGAGATTCAAATATGTCTTTTAATACCGAAAGTAGTATATTCGATTTTACGACAACATATCCCTCACCTGGAGCAAGAATAAGGGAATTGTTATGAGCAGTGGAATCTGCACCCCAATCATCATTATGGCATACAAAACCATAGGCAGTGGGCTTTTCATATCCCCATTTAACTGAGTTCCACAATTTCATAAAATTATTGTGAGCTTCATTATGCAAATATGGTTGGTGAGGATTACCAAACATGTAGTTGAACACATCAGGGGCGATTGCACCGTATATCTCATCGAGGTTATATGGACCCGCTCTTTTCTTGAGTTGATCTGCAATAAAAGCATGAGTAGCTGAACCCCATGAAAACGCCATTTGAGAAGCACAAACGAAGGTGAAGGAAACAGCAAAAGTTAGAACTAAAATTTTTCTCATTTCTCCCCCTTTTAATATTGGTCTTTGCTTTTAATTTTTATTCTTCCCTCTGGCATCACCTCCCTTTCTGGAATAAATCTATATTATTTAGATTATCTAGCAAAATTGCAGCTAAAGTTAATAAAAGAATAATTTATTTAACTGTTTGGAGATAAATCCATCTACCCCTTTTTATATTGTTATGATAATTAAATCTATAATAGTCTTAATTATAAGTCAAGTCACGTATAAATAGATTATTTGTTAATCTCAATAACCTTCTTTAAAAAGCTGTTATTTGGATGATCGAATTTTTTATATAAAAAATTATGCTGTTGCTAGTTTTCTAACTCTATCTGAAGTATTGAAATAAGCATCATTTCGCCGTTATTTTTTAATATTTTTTCAAATTAATAACTCTCTGCATACTCTCAGGAGTTTGATTTTTATATCGCAATGTTATCTTTTCACCGGCATAACCCAACATTTTGATACACTTCATCAAAAATCCCGTGTGGACATGGTGTGGACAAAAATTGGCCCAAAATGACTCAGTTTAAGTGACTAAGATATACCCTTATTGACAATGAGCAAATCGAATTTACAATGAAAGTGGAAATAGATTTTTTTTGTTTAAAGCCAATAAATGGGTATTTATATCCGCAACAACCGTTATTACTTCAAAAAAGAAATCCATGGCAAGAAATATTATCGAGCATTAAAGCTCAAGCGTGGCCAAGAGGCGCTGCTATCAGCTAGGTTAAAACAAGTGGAGGAAGAAGTCCTGGCTAAGCATTTTGGTATCTCCTACTCTCCAAACAATCAAATAAGTTTTCTTGATTATTGCAAAAAATATCTTGATTCAAAGAAATATAAGAATTCTTGGGATCGAGACAAACAAAGATTATTAATTATTGGTGAATGCTTGGGAGATCCTCTTCTTTCATGCATAGGAAAAAACCAGATTGAAAAGCTAGAGAAATTCCTTTTTGCACGAAACCTTAAACCATCTACGGTCAATCGCTATTTTGAGCTGTTAAAACATCTCTTCAATCTTGCTATTGAGGATCGTTATATATCAGAAAATCCATGTCGATATTATCAAAAATTTATTGAAGATGGATATCGCAGAGCATTAAGCAAAGAAGAGCTTGAAAGAATTTTAACATCGGCAAGAAAGCTACAGGAAAAACCAAAGTCATATATTCAATCTATAATTTATGATCTAATCGTTCTCGCTCTAAATACCGGTATGAGGTTGTCGGAAATTTTAAACCTGAGAAAGTCATATATAAAAGACGATGTTATCTTGTACCCAATTTCTGAAACGAAATACAGGCGGAGAGTCTACGCACAAAACAGCAAGGTTAAGGTAATATGCCTTAATGAGATTGCCTTATCTATAATCAAGAAAATGAAAGGCGATGATGATTTTGTTTTCCCTATTAAATGGAGAGTTCCTAATGTTATTCGTAAGACGATAACCAAGATAAGAAAATCGTCGAAAGTGAATGATTTTACTTTCCATCAATTGAGACATACAACTTCAACCTGGCTTTCATCTCAGGTCAGCCTATCCACAGCTAAGACAATTCTTGGACATTCAGACCTCAAGACCACCCTTAAATATACGCACCCAGAAATTGAAGAGCAGAGGAAGGGCGTTGCAAAAATAGGGGAATATTTTCGTGAGTTTCTTCCTAAATAGTTGTTATATAATACGATAAAGTGAAAGGCATAGGGGTTCGAATCCCCTCGCCCCGACTTCATCGATCTAAACTCTATTCGTCATTAATCCTAAAAGCTAAAAGGCTAGACAAAATCTTTTAGCAAAAAACAAGACCTAACCCCATTAAATTAATCCCCAAAGTAAGAATTAAAGGACTGGTACCAGAGCTAAAGTTCTATCAATTCATAATCTCTGCTTCCCAGACCAATCTCAACTCCATGGCTGAGCTGAACAGACCAATCGACGTCATAGCCTACTCGGAGTATATCTTTCCCGCTCCTCTTGTTCACCAAATCCACAGAGGCCTGGTCTAAGGCCACAGGGTCGAGGGAACCAAGGATTCCGATATCTTCGACAATAGGCTGTTGATCATGCGACATGCAGTCGCAATCTTTGGTCACTTTTAATAAAAAGTTTATGAAGCTGATTTTGCCTTTTAAATGCTTCCATACACTAAAGGCATACTCGCTCATTTTTTCCTGAACCCGAACAGCATCCGAATCCCAGTTGAATTTAACGGCTCCTTGGTTACAGACCACAAGACATTCTCCGCAGCCTATACATTTTTCCTCCACTATGAAAGCACTATCTCCTTTTTCAACCATCGCCTGTGAAGGACAATAATCCAAGCACACCCCACAATTATCGCACAATTTAGGATTTACCCACGGATGAACGTCAGAATGCTGTTCCAGTTTTCCGGCTCTCGACGCACATCCCATGCCCAAGTTTTTTATGGCAGCCCCAAAGCCTGTTAACATGTGTCCTGTGAAATGCGTTAGACAGACAAGTATATCAGAATCGAGAATAGCACTCCCTATCTTTGCTGACTCTACTCGTGATAAGTCGACCTGGATTTCTCTGTCGTCTCTGCCGATAAGGCCATCGGCAATGATAACAGGGACGCCAAGAGCTTCCTCAGTAAAGCCATGTTCCCTTGCCAGGGAAAGATGGTCTAGAGCATTGGACCTCTTGCTCACATACAGGGTATTAGAATCTGCCAAAAACACTCGAGAGGTAACGCTCTTAATCTGATCGATAATCTTTGTAATCCATGGGGATTTTATGAATCCTTTATTTCCTTTTTCTCCGAAATGTATTTTCACTGCGACGAACGATTTATTTTCTATTTGGCTTCTCAGGCCAATCTTAAGGAAGATCTTTTCCGCTTTTGCAGCCAGGACCTCATTCCCATCCTGTCTTGTTGCTGGGATAAAAAAGACTTTACTCTTCATTTCTCTTTGACTCCTAGATTCTTCTACTCTCCTAGAATCGCTTTTGCGGCCAGAAGACCTGATCCTTCTTCAAATTTATAATCCAAAGTAGAAAGAGTTCTCTCCAAGGCATCAAGAGCAAAATGGACCTGAGAAATCGACAGGTTTCCCATATGCCCCATTCGAAAAACCTTCCCTGCAGTCTCTCCTAATCCCCCGGCCACAACGATTCCATTCTCATAGTAGGTGCTCCGGAAGGATTTATCTTCAACGCCTTCCGGATACTTGACAACGGAGAGAGTGTCAGCCAGGAACGGCTCCTGAGTAAAAAAGGAAAATCCTAGCTCGGCTAAAGCCGCTCTTATAGCCTTTGCAACTCGCGCATGTCGCAAAAACCTTTTCTCTATTCCCTCCTCAAGGATTATCTTTGTACCTTCATAAAATGCCCTGATTTCGTTAACACAAGGAGTTGAGAAGTATTTTGACGGGTCCTTCATGATGGGAAGCCAATTCAAAACATCCGAATAATAAGCAGGAATCTCTTCCATGCTCCTTCTTTTCTCCATAGCCTTCTCTGAGAGGACCAAAACCGACAATCCTGGAGGTGCACCAAAACATTTCTGAGCTGCGGTTAGAACCACATCAACTCCCCAGTCATCCATCCGTTCTTCTATACCGCCTGTGGCACAGACACCATCAATTATATAAAGGGCATCATGGTTCTTCAGTACTTCAGCATAATCCTTGACAGGAGCACAGGCTCCGGTGCAGGTATCCACATGAGTTACAGTCACGGCTTTATATTCTTTTTCGGAAAGTTTCTTTTCCACTTCCTCAGGAAGCACTGCCTTTCCCCATTCACACTCCAAGGCATCACAATCAATTCCAAAGCTCTTAGCAATCTGACCCATCCTTTCCCCGAAAAATCCTTGAGAGAGGACGAGAAAACTTTCACCTTTCTCAACTGTATTCAAGATGGCCATTTCCATGGCTAAAGTCCCAGCTCCAGCTACGATGAACGGCTCGCCTTTCTCGCAGAAAACGATTTTCTTCAGGTTGACCAACGCTTCTTTTAACTCCTTTACGAGCACCGGGCTAACATGGGAAATAGTCGGGAGCGCCAGACTGTTTATGATGCGAGGATGAACCGGACTTGGACCAGGAATCATTAACAATTTTTCTTTTTGCATTTTATCTCCTTAAGCAAAAATCTCTCCTAATTTTATCGATATTCCCTAATAAATCAAGCTAAACTAAACAGCTTTCACCAACTCCGCTTCTGTGAATAAATGGAGACGGGATACTTTTTTTAAATTTGAAAAGTGAAAAAAAGGGGACAGGCTACTTTTTCATAAATTTCGTAGGGATTTGATTTATCAAACCCAAACATTTAAAAAAAGTAGCCCTTCCCCTTTTTTTGTCCCCTTTTTTGAGCTCTTCATTTCGACCTTTATTTATAACCTATAACGTTTTACAATAGGAAGCTCTTTAATGATATCACCTTTTTGAATGAATTCTCTATGATTGACTGATAATCTGATGGCTGATTCGATTCTCTTTACTCCTATTAAAATAGGAACGATTGAAATTCCCAATCGATTCGCTCGAGCTGCAACTCATGACTTCATGGCTGCTCGCGATGGCACAGTTACAGAGAGACAGGTCTCCTTGTTCAAAAACCTTGCCAAGGGAGAAGTTGGATTAATCATAACCGGTCATGCTTATGTTAATCCCGCAGGAATAGCCAGCCCCTATCAAACCGGAGTTTACGCCGACCATTGTGTTGAAGGCTTGAGTCAAATCACTAAAGCCGTCCACAAATATCCCTCGCGCATTTTTCTCCAACTCTCTCATGCAGGTCGGCAGACAAAACCTAAAATCTGCGGCTGCACGCCACTTTCACCCTCGAGCGTTTACGAGCCAACCTTTGAAGTTAGGCCAAAAGAGATGAGCCAAAAGGAAATAAAAGGTGTTATCGATGATTTTATCCAGAGTGGCCGCAGAGCGAAAGAAGCAGGCTTTGACGGTGTCGAGCTTCATGTTGCCCACGGCTATCTCCTAAGCAGCTTCGTATCGCCCTATACCAATAGAAGAAAAGATGAGTGGGGAGGGACGCTAGCGAATCGCGTTCGAATCGTTGTTGAAATAATTCAAGGCATCAAGGGACTATTAGGAAAAAAATTTCCGCTTATCGTCAAACTGAATTCATCAGATTTTTTGCCTGAAGGATTAATCATAGATGAAAGTATTGAGATAGCTAAGATTATTGAAAGCGAAGGCGCTGATGGCCTTGAAGTTAGCGGAGGAATGGCTGAAGCAGGGAAAGGTTCGGTTTGGAAAGGGCTTCGTCCAGAAGAAAAAGAGGGTTATTTTGTCGATAATGCCTTCAAAATTAAAGCCGAGCTTTCCATCCCTGTATTCGGTCTGGGAGGGATCAGGTCTTTTTCAGTCATGGAAAAAATTATAGAAGTAGGCAAAGCGGATCTCATCTCTATGAGCAGGCCTTTTATTCGTGAACCTTTTTTAATCAGCAAGTTCCGGACTGGCGAGATAAAAAAATCAGAGTGTATCTCTTGCAACAAATGCTTTAACCTGAGAGGAATCGCGTGCGCTGAGCTCAAAAAAGAAAAAAAAGGTAGAACGGTTAATTTATAAATTATGTATTAAGTTTACTTCTTGTCCTGTGTATCCTCAGTATCGACTATTTTGTAGTTCACACCTTCAAAATTGACTATTATGTTTTTGGCAACAGAGAGGTATTTTGCTATTCCAGGCTTTTCAGAAAGAAGACGAAAATATTCCTCTGAATTAAAACGCACCTCTTTTACAAAGCTTTCTTCTTCATACAAGCTGTCGACCCAGTATTCATCCTTCAAGTAAAAAGTCTTGTCTTCTTTGTACTTAATCATCTGAGAAACAACTTGAGGAGCCTGAGCGACTGCTTTTAGTTTCTGCGCGCTCCTTGCAATTTTCACTGCGCCTACGCCGGTCACGTCGCGAGCTTTAAGAGCTTCTTCTGCCTCCGGAGCTGCCATGTCAAGGGCACGCCTCTCCTTCTCAGTAACGAGAAAGGACGTATAAGGAGTTACTATTCCGTATTTTAATCCAAGTTTTTTTACTTCGTCGATGAGCTCTTTATTTGCTCCCTGGAGTCTAATCGCTTCGATAAGATAGCCTATCCTTCTTGTAGCCCAGAGACGGGGGAGAAAATTATATGATTCCGCTTTGACAAGCTCCTGGTCCTTGAGGATGAACCTCTTGGTTTCCTTCCCTACGTTTCCTGAAAGAACCACTGTAACTTTGCCTTTACCTGTATACTTTCCTACCAATACAAGCTGCGAGCCTTTAAACAAATCAGGCATCACTCTGGGATATGTGCCTCTTACTTCTATGCCTTTAAAATCGACCTTCAAATCAGAAAGAAGCGGCGAGGATATTTTTTCATAATAATTTGAAACGGCGACTTCAAGATTTTCGTCCTCAGCTACATAAACCGAAGTTCCCCTGTTATCAGAGGAAATCCTGTCCAAAAGCTCGGTGTTGACATCGTAGCCAACTCCAAAGACGAATATGCGAGTTTTAAGCTCATTAGCTTTACTGATGTTTCTCAATATTTCTGCAGTACCAGTAATGCCTACTGTGGGCAGACCATCAGTGAGAAAGAGAATATAGTTGGGTCTATCTCCAGGTTCAATCATTTCCAATGCTTGAAGCAGAGCATCGTTTATGTTGGTTCCCCCCGAATCTTCAACCTCGTCCACGAAACCAAGAGCTCTCTCTATGTTTTCTCGACTAGCAGGAATAATCTCAGAAGAAAACAAGCTCACTCCATCATCAAAGTCAACAAGAGAGAACTTATCTTTCTTATCCAAATGATTGATGATAAAGCGCACTGCTTCTTTGGCCTGCTTGATTTTCTTCCCGCTCATGCTGCCAGAACTGTCGAGGACAAAAATAAGATTCTTGTTAAGGACCTTCTCTTTTTTACCTACGTAAGAGGGGGAGGCTAACAGCATGTAATAATTGTCTTCTGGGCCTTCCCAGTTCATAAACGATAGCCCGATATCGTCTTCGGAGAGAGAATAATAGACGATGAAATCCTTTTCCGGCTTGATGTTTTTTCCCTCAAAGCTCACTCTTGCCTTGCCTTTCCCTTCCTTCCTCACAGAAACGTTATGGGAAGGTGAATAAACATTGGAAAGCGGAACCTTTGAGTTAATATCGACCGAGATTGTGACCTCCATCAGGGGGCGGAGGGAAAACCTCTCAGTGTTTAAAGGATAAACATAGCGGATAAGGTTTTTCTCGGCCTTGATAACCTCAGTGTATGACAGTTGGATCCTTTTCTCTCCATTAGCAGGAATAGGAAAAACGCGGGCTCGGAACATGTTACGCCCTACATATTCAAGAAGAGCAGGATCTTTCATCCTGCGGACAATATCTTCATAGATTCGTCGAGCTCGATCCCGATCCAGGATTTCTCCCTCAACCTTTTCGCCTCCAATGTACATCGAGAACTCAGAAATAGAGGCTCCCTCAGGAAGAGGGAAGATAAAGATTCCTTCAATATCCCGGTTGTGATTGTTGATAAAAACCTGGTCAATCGAGGTTTTTGCCACCTGATTTATGATCTCCACGTTTACCCGGTGATACTTGACGGTTAAAGGAGGAATCCTCTCTCTCGGTCGGGGAACGGGGACGATAAATCCGTCAGCAAAAAGGTCAACCACAAAAACATTAAAAAGAACAAAGAAAAAAATACTAATAAACAGTATGAATTTAAGTTGATTGTTGTTTTTCATTTTTTTACTCCTCAAACATAGCCTTTTCCGCTTCGCATATATTAAAACTCTCTTTCCTTTGATAAAGTTTCGCCGATTTCCGTATATTTAAGTTTCAGAGTGATGAGATTTCTTTGGCATTTAATCGAGAGAAAAAAAGGCATCAAAGGACGTATCAAACATAAGAAAGGCAAAAAACAAGACCTGACCCCATTAGAGAACAATCTCACCTTTAAAGAATGTAACAGCATAGCCACCTATTTTTACTCTATCACTTGACAGCTCGCAAAATAATTCTCCCCTTCTTTCAGATAGCTGGAAAGCATGTAAGGTATTCTTATTTAACCTTCCTGCCCAAAACGGAATCAACGTCGTGTGAGCAGAGCCTGTCACCGGATCTTCATTAATACCAGCAGCCGGAGCAAAAAATCTTGATACGAAATCAGAATTTCCGCCTGGCGCAGTAATAATAATTCCAAGAGAATTCAACTTCCCGAGGATATCGAAATCTGGCTTGATTGACAGAATATCATCTTCAGTTTCGAACAGCGCCAGATAATCCCTTGATTTATGAAGTTCCTTTGGCTCTAAACCGAGGCCCTGAGTCAATTCTGGAACTATTTCAACTGGAGAGGGAGGCGTTGAAGGAAAATCCAGAGTAATTAGACCATCTTCGGTCGTTACTCTAAGTTCTCCGCTTGCAGAGGAAAAAGTTATCTGTTTTTCATCATAATCCAGGTGATTGAAAATGACATGAGCTGTGGCTAATGTCCCATGTCCGCACAAATCAACCTCAACCTTTGGAGTGAACCATCTCAATTCAAAGCCCTTGTCTCCTTTAACAAAGAAAGCGGTCTCAGAGAGATTATTCTCGGCAGCAATTTTTTGCATAAGCTCTGCATCCAACCATTTCTCTAACGGACAGACAGCTGCCGGGTTACCCCCAAAAAGCTTATTTGTAAAAGCATCTACCTGATAAATTGGCATATTCATCATTTCTCCTTTTATAATAGTTATCTTCCTTCTTGAATATAGGTGTAAAGATGCAATAAATCTGCATCTACGTGCTTTTCCAATTTATATTTTTTATTAATTTCCAAAGCTTCAAAAGGCTCTCAATCTTTTAATTTTTGACAGATAACAATAAACTCTTTGGAATCTGAATTTAATTCATTTTCGTCGAAATCTCCAAAAATATTTATCAATTTTAGTTTAGATTGACGGATTAAATGCTCCAGCTCAAATCGAAAATAAAATCTCATCTGAAAGTTCCAATCTTTAGCGATTTCTTTTTGAGCTTCTTCCCAAACAAACTTCATATTGACGTAGCTTAGCTGATTGACCAAATCACTTTTCACAGAAGTAAACCGCTTTATTCTCTTCCCTGGCTCATACTCTCCATCAAAATCCATATAATTTCTCATTCCCTCTGATAAAAGTTTTAAATTTGGAATATATAAATCAAAAATTAATTTTCCATTGTCATTTAAATATTCATGTATTTTATCCAGGATGGCAATCTGTTCCCTTACCTTAGTGATATGAGAAAACACTCGGAATGGAGCGATTATCAAATCGAATTTTCTATCAAAGCTCATATTCGCCGCATCTTGGATAAAAACTCTCTTGTGGTATTTTCTATCCAGCTTTTCTTTTAATTTTTCTACCATGCTTGGACTGATATCTATTCCATAAATGTCAGCTCCATTTTTAAGTGCTTTCATGAAAATTCTGCCGGTTCCAACCCCCAATTCCAAAACAGGACCATCTGTTTCCAATATTTTCTTCATGTAGTAGTCTAGATCTACTCCTGTTCTGACTTTTTTATAGATGAGATCATAAAACCGGGCTACGAAATCAGGAGGATAATTAATGCTCACTATTTTTCCTTTTCCAGTAAATTCTCTATCCTCTTTTGAAGCGCTTCTGCAGAGCTAAAAACTTCTGCAGGCATCGAGGCGAATCTTTCTTTATCTTCATTCAAGATAAAAACATTAGGTATTCCCGCTTCCTCGGCCGCCCTGACATCAAAATGAGAGTCTCCTACGACACAACATTCCTCTTTCTTCAGCCCTAATTCCTTCAAAACAGCTTGAAAAGGAGCCCCAGATGGCTTCCAGAGGCCGCTTTCGCGGGCGATGACACAGTCAAATTCAAGGTTGAACTTCTCCAAAAGGAAAGAGACGTTCTTTTGAGAATTATTCGTAACCAGGGCTTTCTTTATTCCCTTCTTGTTTAATAGGTCTAAGAATCTACCCATCCCTGGTTTAAGTCGAGCTTTCTCGGTGGCCTGTCTTTCGTATCTTTCTAGGACCTTCCACTTCTTTGATTTATCCGGCTCTTCCAGGCTATTGAGGTAAAAAAGAATTGATTTGCCTTGAGTATCCAACTCTGCTCTTATTTGACCCCAATCATAGGTCACGTCGACCACTGTGCCGTCCATATCAAAGATAACACATTTTAATTTCATAAAAATTCCGTTTTTTCTCTATTTCTAAGGCATCTGTCTCTTTATTGCTTCACTCGTCCTACCTCATAAAGAGGCTCTCCTTTGCTAATTGGAGGTGTATATATTATATAAAGAATTATTCCGCTAAAAGGAGCTCTTAGCTCTTCCTCCACATTCCCAAGGTAATCTGTAACATAACCGACTTTCTCTCCTTTTTTAACATAATAACCCATCTTGGTCTGAGGATAGAAAAGGCCATCTGATTTAGAGTAAATTACTTCATAGTGGTCAATCCATATTGGGTCAGAGACAAATTCGGGCTTCCCCTCTATCATATTGAAAAACTTCATAACGCTGAGGATGCCTTTAATGTTGCGAACAACTGACTCTTCATCGGTCGTACCAAGGTACCCAGATTCTGTTGTTATGGCTGGCTTTGAATGAAGAATAGCGGTATTCCCCAAATATTTGGAATGAGCTTTATCCTTGGTGCGGGATTTATCGATGATTATATACTTTATTCCAAAGGCTAAAACCATTTTACGGCTTATCTCATTTGCCTCTTCATCACCGCTGAGCATCCAGTAGCAATAAGGAATAAGGGCTTCATTTCCATCTCCGCAATGAAGGTCAATAAGATAATCGCATTTCTTAACAACCTCTTCTGTAAGTACGTGAGCAATCCTCTGGGAAATTGTGCCTTGAGGATCGCCCGGAAAAACTCTGTTCAGGTTTTGCCAATCATGCGGATTGTAATAGATGATTCTTCTCTGAAACGCTGGCAGATTAGCGATATGAACGAATATCAGTGTTCCGGATAAAGATTTGGGATCAATCTTTTCTTTCAGCCGATAAAGGGCTAAGATTGGTGGGTATTCATAGCCGTGCACGCCAGCCACAAGCGCTAGAACTTTTCCTTCTTTTTGACCGTTGATTATAGTCAGAGGGACAACGGTTCCGATACCATCCTTCTCAGGGACAGACAAATATCCAGATTTTATTTCTCCAGGATTAACCTTTAGATCGCCAATCTGGAATGCATCATTCTCCCCGGAGCCAAACGAAAATAGAACTAATCCCGAAGCCAAGAAAATGCTTATCAAAACTCTCTTTAAATTTCGGTTCTTCATTGCCGTTTCAACCTCCTCTCATCCTAGGATGAAGTGCTGTTTATTTTATCTCATTGTACAGGCCAGGTCTACAGACAATTGAGGATTTGAAATTTCTCCTATATAACTGTGAAAAGGGGGACAGGCTACTTTTTCAAAAATTTAGTAGGGGTTCGATTTATCTAACTCGCACATTAATATAGTAGCCTGTCCCTTTTTTTGTAAAAGCGAAGACTGAGATTAAGCGTAGACATAAAATCAGAAAAAGTAGCCTGTCCCCTTTTTTCTTTCTTTTTTTATTGCTTCTTAATTTTTGATTTGTTATAATGCGCCTCAGAAAAATTATTTAAACTATAGAGTTACAGGGAGGAGATCCTATGGGAAAAGCTTTGGCTATCTTGGGAGGCTTAGTTGCCATGGCAGCTGGCATTTACTTGGTTATTCTTGTATGGCCGCAGCAATTCATTGATCTCGTTTTCGGCTGCATCCCCCCCGTTCTTTTCTTTGGCGGTCTTATTGCCCTAATCGCTGGGATAAGCGGTATCAAAGATGCTGCGAGGACGAAAAAACTGGAAGAGGAAACTAAAGAAGAAGTAAAAGAAGAAGAGGAGAAAAAAGAGGAATAAACAAAAGGGAAAAATCAAAACGACCCGGTTTTCTTCTTCTCAACTAAAATTTCTCCATCTTTTTATAATAAAGAGAAGGACCCCATAAGATAATCTCGTTTCTTGCAATTTTTTTCTCTTACAATTTCACAAATTCCTTAGAAATAATTCTTGACTTGTAATTCACAATTTGGTAATTTGTAATTAAATTACAAATTACGAGAGGTATCAATTATGGAAAATAAAAAGACTTCGCAAAAAACAAAAAAGGGGGGGAAAGATAGGAAACATCACAGCACCCTCGATGAATTGGGTGCCCAAGTAGAAAAGATCGCCGTAAAGACCGCTGAATCGATCAAGAAAGTGATCGATAAAGCCATGGTAGCCAGAAACACAGTTCTGACCATCCGGGTCAATGATGAAAGTAATGAGAAACTAAGAATGTTAGTCGATGTTGGCTTGTTCAAAAGTCGCTCAGAGAGCGCAGCTTTCCTTATCCAGGAAGGCATAAAAAGCCAAGAAGAACTTTTTGCCAAGATCTCAACCAAGCTAAAAAAAATAGATAAAATTAAAGACGAACTCAAGGACATCGTCTCTGAAGAGATCAAAACCGAAAAAACCCCGTAGGGGTTTGATTTATCAAACCCATCCTTTTTTATTAACACAGGAGTTGGATTCATTAAACCCATCTATTCGTATTTTTGAAATGGTGGGCTTGATAAATCAAGCCCCTACAGACGAATCAAGTTCCTACAGATGAGCAAAATCTCTAGCGTTATGTTCGATTACCAAGCCATCACCCTTTGTTCCCTTGCTTAACGAAGGAAAGCTATGATAATATTTTTTTTGTGGCAAATCTCAGTGTCGTTCTTTTTACAGCACTAGTCTCTCTGCTTCCCGCAACAACTCAAGAAATAGAAAAAGCATTCCTCCAAAATAATCCTAAGATTCTCTACTCTCTTTTTTCTACCAAAAGCTCTATAAATATTTCTCTTCCCGAACCTATTTCTTTTTCAGACCAACTTTCTAACCAACAAGCATATTTTCTGTTCCGAAGAATATTTTCCGCCTTCACTACATTTGAATTCTATTCAGAGAGAGAGCTCCCCTCAGAGCTTGAAAATCAAAGTTTCATTTTTAAAGCCAGATGGTCTTTTAGAGACAATAAAAACAACAACCAACATGTCATCCATGTTTTCTTTTACTTGATAGAAGAAAAGACTGGTACTTCTAAGCTTAGGCAAAGTCAGAAGAATGAAAATTCCAAAAAACCCTGGAAAATAATAGAAATTAAGGCAGAGAAAATATGAGTATCCTAAAAGGATCGATAAAAAAAGAGGGGCTATTATACGGATTTCTCTTGGGGACCCTTCTCTCGGCAATTACTTTGATTCTTTCTCTCTTCCTCCCTGCCTTTATATCTTCAAATTACTATCAGAAAAGCCTGGGCCAATTGAGAAGCCAGGCAAAAGCGATTAAAAGCGAATTTTCGGACATTATCAGTGGAATAGACCAGAAACAAAAATTAATCTTAGATTCTCCTCTCCCTGGAGAAAAGGAGGAAATATTCAATCTGTTCAAAAAACTGGACTTGAATAAAGAAAAGGAAGGAATCAGCTACCTCAACAATCAAGGAGATCTCATCCTGTGGTTGGGCAACGTCATTGACCCGATGAGGGCTCTGTTATCTGAGGAAGAAAAAATCAGTTTTCTTAAACAGCAATCTTCTTTCCTCATCCAGCATAAAGCCTCTGTCTATATCGTCTCTCTCCAGAAAGTGAGAGAGGATGAATATGTTATTTTCTACCGGCTTTTAGCCTTCTCACCACACTTCAAAGCTTCCTACCTCAAGGAATATCAATTCTTAAAAGCAAGACTGCTCAGCAAGAGCTCTATTTATTACTGGGATTTTCGAGAAGATGTTTCAGGACTTGAAAAACTCTTTTCCAGGCACAAGGACGAATACTTCGGCCAGCCAAGGCTTGAGGGTGAGGTTCAACCGCTACTTTTTCCGTTAAGGAATGAAAAAAATAAAATAGTCGCAACTGTAACACTAAGCTCTCCAGCTCTTCAAGCAAAAATCTCAAGCCAGAAAGAAAATTTTCTTCTTGTTTTTTACCTGCTCCTCGGAACCTCACTTCTCTTTCTTCTCATTTATTTTGTAAAATCTCCCTCGTTTTACAGAGATAGAAAGCCTCTGCCTGGCTTGCTAATCATCCTGATTTTAATCGGGTTAAGGTTCATTTTTTTCCCTTTAAGCAATCTAGAAAAAATCCAATCTCTTCCTTTCTTTTCTCCCTCCTCGGCAAGTTTTTTCTCTCTCGGGAATCTAACCAAATCTCCAGGCGATATCTTTCTTACTTCTTTCTTTCTATTTCTAATCATGGGCTGCTTGATTATCTATTCTCGGAATCTTCTGGAGAGCAAAAAAAGAAAATCCCGCTTTCTTATTTCTTTGGCAGCAAATTCTACGCTTATTTTTGCTTCGTTGTTTTTTATTTTTGTATTTCAAGAAACACTTTTTCGCCTTGTTTATCACTCCAACATAAACCTGCTTCGCTTTTCCTTCAATCCTTCTTTTTCCTTTCTTCACCTCAGCATCTTTCTTTTTTTCATCGTCATCTTTTTTGCCATCTTCATAGGATTGAGAGTAGCTTCACTCTACTCCAAGAACTTTTTCTTGCCTCTTCTTGTTCTATTCCTGCTATTTGTTGGCTATCTTCTTCTTTTTAGCGAGAGGAATATTCCCCTGCTTTTCCTACTTCAAGCATCGATCATCGTCTCTACATTATTTTTTGCTCTCGTCCCCAGGCTCATGAAAAGAAAAGAATTTTTATTCTTAGCTTTTCTTTTGTGTGCTTTATTCATATACACATCTCTCCACTATTCTTCCTCGAGCCGAAACCAATCTCTCGTTCAGGACTCCCTTCAAAATATCATAAAAGCTCAAGAGCCCTGGGGAATCTTTCTATTAAACCAGTCTTTGCCTGAAATAGACGAACAGCAGGAATCCATAGTCTCTTTTCTCCGTGACGCTGAACCTTATGATCTTGCCCACTCTCTCTGGGAAAAGACTCTTGTCGCAAAATTCAACTGGTATTCGAGTTTAGAGATACTGAGCCCTGGAGGAGAGCTTCTCTCGCGCTTTTCTTTAAATGTCCCTAAGCTCTATGGTCTTGATTTCGACCTTTCCCTCAGCCAAGATTGGTCCATAACCCATCTGAATATTCCCTTTATGGGCGAAGCAAAAGATTTTCTCCTCGCGTATAAAGACTGGCATGAAGAGGAGAATCATCTAGGGAGAACCATTCTCTACCTTTCCATCGATTACGACATGCTCCCCTTTCTCTATTCAGCCAATCCATATTTTGAACTTCTTAGGGTGACTTCCATTCCTTCTCTTAATCAGTTTAACTTCGGCTTCGCAATTTTTGACTCAGAGGGAAAATTACTTTTCAATCCCAACAAGATATCCTCAGGCATCGCTCCAGCTGTCTTGGGAAAAATCGAAACGTCCCAGGACTCCCTCTGGTCATTTTTTACTGACAAAAATAGAAAGTTCCTATCTTTCTATTTCAGGAAAGATGACAGAATATACTCTCTTTTCATGCCGAAAAAAAATTTCTTCAATTATTCTTCAGAATTCATAAAGCTTCTCTTTTTCTATCTCGCATTCTCTCTCTTTTTCCTGTTTCTTGTATCTATTGTTTCAGGAAAGAAAATCAGAAATCCTTTCTGGTCTTTCTCGAACCGTGTTTATATTTCCTTCGCTTCCATAGCCCTTATCCCTCTTCTGGTTTTCACTTTTTTCAGCAGAAGTTTCTTTGGGCAAATCTTTACCCAACAGTTTAAAGAGAAGGCTGAAGCCCAGGCAAATTTTGCCCACCGTTTAGTTGATGAATTTTATCTCCTCCAGCGAGAGGAGATGGTTTCACTTACTCTTCCTCCTGAAGACGTGGTCTTATCGATAAGCTCTACGATATCAAACGATGTGAATCTGTACCAAGACGGAAAGCTCATTTCTTCCAGCCGGCGGGAGTTTTTTGATTATGGACTCCTCCCCGAGCTTATCGATGGTGAAATTTATTATAAAATCCAGTATGAGAACAATCCTTTTTACACCCAAACTCAGAAAATTGGTGATTATTCCTTCAACAATATAACGACCCCTTATTTTCTCGGGAACTCTCTCCTCCTCATCTCTCTTCCCTTCCCCCTAGAACAGGAAGAAATATCAAAAGCAACTGAAGATTTGATTGAATTTTTATTTTTTATTTCTGTCTTTTTTATAGCCGTTGTCATAATCTTTGCTCGAGGGATAGGACGCACAGTCATAACTCCGGTAAGAAAGCTCCTGACAGGGACAAAAGAGGTGGGCTCGGGAAACCTTGAAATATCCATTCTCCATAAGCCTCAGGATGAGATGAAAACTTTAATTGACGGCTTCAATGCAATGGTCGAAAACCTGAAAAAGCACCAACAAGATCTGGCAGACATGAGCAAAAAAGTTGCCTGGGCAGAAATGGCCCGTAAAGTAGCTCACGAAGTAAAAAATCCTCTTACTCCGATTCAGCTCTCGGCAGAGCATTTGCTAAATGTCTACCATGATAAAAAGGAGGACTTTGAAAAAGCCTTGAAGGAATCAGCCTCTTATATTATTAACGAGGTGGAAAACCTGAGAAAAATCGCCCAGGAATTCTTAGAGACTTCAAAAGAAAAATCTCTTCAAATAGAATCTTTCGACCTAAAAGAACTTATGAAGGAAACAGTTATCCCCTATAAAAAAATGCTTTCAGAAAGGATCAAATTCAAAGAAAAATACGAAGGCCAAGATTTTCATTTTACTGGCGACAAAGAAAGAATAAAGATTGTGTTAAGAAACATAATAACTAATGCCATTGAAGCCATTCGAGGCAAGGGAGAGATCGAAATCAAAGCATCCATGGAGAAAGCAGGAATAACTTTCGAAATCAAAGATACAGGAATTGGCATGGAAAAGGAGATGCTTAATAGAATCTTTGATCCTGATTTCTCGACAAAAGATGTCGGAACAGGCCTTGGTCTACCTATCGCCAAAAAGATAATTGAAGACCATGGAGGATCCATTAAAGCGTCGAGCGAAGAAAACAGGGGAACTAAGATATTGATAAAGCTACCCATTCAGGGATAGGTTTGAATAAAGGAGTCTGAGGAATGTCGAAAACTTTAGTAACTTACTTAAGCCAGACTGGAAACACCAAAAAAATAGCCGAAGCAATCTTTGAAGGCGTTGAAGGCGACAAGACTATAAAGCCAATGGATGAAGTTCAAGAGATAGAGGATTACAGCCTTATTTTCATAGGTTTTCCTGTCCATTCTCACAGCGTTCCCTACAAAACAGAGGACTTTCTACGAAAAATCCCTCCGGGGAAAAAAATCGCCCTTTTTTCAACCCACGGCTCCCTTCCAGGTGGCCATCTCGCCACAGAAGCTCTGGAACATGCAGCTGTCATAGCCTCAAAGGCAAAAATTTTGGGCACATTTTCCTGCAGAGGGAAAGTTTCTATGGAAGCTATCGAAGTCTTGAGCAAATCTCCAGAGCACAAGGCCTGGGCAGAAATGGCTCCCTCATCCCAGACTCATCCAGATGAGGGAGACTTAGAAGACGCCAGATCCTTTGCCAAACGGATCATAATGCTCACTCAGGATTAGGCCTGAACAGGTCCGTTCCCGTTTTTAAAAGAAACGTCTCAGCAGAAATGGAGCCTGGCCCCATTTTTTGGCCCCATTTTTCTACGCCATTTTTTACGGGATTAAGCTAAGAAAGGCTATTTCCGGATTTAATCTTACGCCACAAGCGGGGCTCTTCTTGACATCAAGTTTTTTTTGTGCTATTTATCTATCACCTTGCTGGGGCGAGGAGGAGATGATAAGAAACACACGAAAATCGATAATTACCTCTCTAATTAGATATCTATCCTTAAGATTAAGGGGAAATCTCCTTTTTAAAAATCGCTCGCAGCATTTTTCTCGATTCCTCCAAAATATATTAATTTCAAAGGAGGCTAATTATGCTAAAAAAAATCTTTAGAATAGTCCTTTTTTCATTCCTGTGCTGCATAATTTTATCAGCGGTTTGGGCCCAGGAATTCAGATTCACCTCAACGGCAGATAGTCGCGGAGCTTCAGGTTTTAGCGATGTTCTCGATCAGATCAAATACTACTTTGGGGACGAGGGGCTGTTTCATATCATCCCCGGTGACTTTGATCCACCACAAACGACCTTGAGCGACCTGCAGGCTGCGTTTGGTAGCGACATGATTTGGGTCCCCGTTATGGGCAATCATGATGAAAGCTACAAGAGCTGGGTCGAGAGTCATAATCTAACGCTGCCCTTTAATATCAATTGGGGCCCAAGAAGTTGCGATCAATACACTACATTCTCCTTCGATTACAGTAATGCTCACTTCGTCATCCTGGATGAGTACTGCGTCAATAGCGGAGACATTGATGACGCCCTGTATGACTGGTTGGTAGCTGATCTAAATGCTACCCAACAGCCTGCTATTTTTGTCTTCGGGCATGAGCCAGCTTATCCACATTATCGTCACGTGGGTGATAGCCTTGACGCCTATCCCGCAAACAGAGATCGATTCTGGCAGCTATTGCATGACACGGGGGTGGTAGCCTATATTTGCGGCCACACCCATGACCCCGAGATTCACGAAGAACCAGGCTACGATACGCTGCAGGTTGATGTAGGACAGGCTCGAGGGACTGGCGAGCACGATTCCTTTGTGGACGTCACGGTGAGGGACGGCGAGGTTGTGATTTCGGTTTACAGAGGAGCCACAACTCCATTCATTTTGCTTGACCACCGGATAGTCCAGATTGAGCCCGTGATTCCTCCGACTCCTCCTTACTACCTGACGCTGAACACACAAGGTCAGGGAAGCGTGGAAGCTTTTCCTCACGGAGGCCCCTATGATGTAATCACAGACGTGTTGCTCACAGCCTCTCCCTCGACCGGCTGGATGTTCGATCATTGGGAAGGTGATTTAAGCGGGTCTGTGAATCCTGAGACTATCACCATGGATAGAGACAGGACCGTCACAGCCGTATTCGTAGAGATGCCACCAAACCAAGCGCCTAGTGTGGACGCCGGTACCGATCAATCGGTTATCTTGCCCAACACTGCCTTTCTGGACGGCACGGTCACCGATGACGGCGTACCTCCAGAAGGAGTGCTGACAACTGTATGGAGCCAGGTCGGCGGACCAGCGGGTGCAGCCTCCTTTGATGATGCTTTTGCTGTTGATACCACTGTTTCGTTTACAGAGGCCGGGACCTATGTTCTGCGGCTGACCGCAGATGATAGCGAGTTATCCTCTTTTGATGAGCTCAGTATCACGGTCTATCCGGAGGGAACCCTTGCGGACACGATTGAGATAAGGGTAGAAACCGGAAACGACGATGCAGAAGAGAGTGCGAGCGGCAGCGTCTCGCTAGGAAGCAGCGACCTTGAGCTAATCCGCGAAAGCAGTGACCAGACAGTGGGCATACGCTTTAACGGAGTAACTATTCCACAAGGAGCAGCTATCTCCAATGCCTATATTCAGTTCCAGGTGGATGAGACAAACTCAGAAGCCACATCTCTTATCATCCAAGGACAAAACATTGGCAATGCCATGACCTTTTCCTCTTCCTCAGGAAATATCTCTTCCAGGGCCAGGACCACAGCGTCTGTATCATGGCAACCGGCACCCTGGACACAGACTGGGCAAGCTGGTCCTGACCAGCAAACCCCGGATATCTCTTCTGTCATTCAAGAAATTGTAAACCGATCAGACTGGTTTGAAGGCAACTCAATTGTGATTATTATCACCGGGACCGGTAAGCGAGTGGCAGAATCCTATAATGGAAGCTCCTCTGGAGCACCTTTACTGCACATGGAATATGTTGCAGGCCCTGTAACAAACCGGGCTCCGAATGTTGATGCGGGGCCTGATCAGACAGTTACCCTTCCCAACGGAGCCATCCTGGACGCCACGGTCACTGATGACGGGCTGCCTAGCGGAACGCTGATCACTACCTGGAGCCAGGTCAGCGGACCCGGCACGGTCGATTTTGCCGACGCCTCGGCTGTTGATACCACTGCCTGGTTCTCAACAGCTGGCACCTATGAGCTTGAGCTGGCTGCCGATGATGGAGAGTTGACCAGCAGCGATTTGCTCAGCATCACAGTCAACCCAGAGGGAACTCAACCAAACACGATTGAGATCAGGATAGAAACTGGTAACGACGATGCAGAGGAGCGTAGCGATAGCAGCATGTATCTCACCAGCAGCGACCTTGAGCTGGTCTTCGATAGCGGTGGTAACCAGACAGTGGGTATGCGCTTTAACGGAGTAACTATTCCCCAAGGAGCGACGATCACCAATGCCTATATCCAGTTCCAAGTAGATGAGACGCACTCAGGAGACACGTCCCTTACTATCCAGGGGCATTACACTGGTAACGCCCCGACCTTTACCTCAACTGCAGGAAACATCTCCTCCCGAACTCGAACCACGGCCTCTGTATCATGGGAACCGGTGCCCTGGACCACCACGGGGCAAGCAGGTCCTGACCAGCAGACCCCAGATATCGCCTCGGTTATTCAGGAGATTGTAAACAGGTCAGATTGGTTTGAGGGCAACTCATTGGTGATTATTATCACCGGGATAGGCGAGCGAGTGGCAGAATCCTATAACGGAGACTCCGCCGCTGCGCCTCTGCTCCACGCAGAGTATGTTACAGGAAGCGGAGCTAACCAGGCTCCTAGCGTGGATGCCGGGCCAGATCAGACGATCACCTTGCCCAACAGTGCTATCCTGGATGGCACAGTGACCGATGATGGGCTGCCAGATCCTCCCGCAGCAGTTACCACCACCTGGAGCCAAGTCAGCGGACCGGGTACTGTCATCTTTGCTGATGCCAGTGTGGTGGACACAACGGCCAGCTTCTCAGCAGCCGGGACTTATGTGCTGCGGCTAACAGCAGATGACACCGAGTTATTTACATTTGATGAGCTCAGTGTCATGGTCAATCTACTGCCATCCAACCAGCCTCCGATCGTAGATGCGGGACCGGATCAGACGGTCACCTTACCCAACAGTGCCATCCTAGACGCCACAGTCACAGATGACGGACTACCTAGCAGCACGCTGATCACAACTTGGAGCCAGGTCAGCGGACCAGGTACAGTCACCTTTGCCGACTCTTCGGCCATTGATACCACTGCTTCATTCTCAATAACCGGTACTTATGTCCTCCGACTAACCGCCGATGACACCGAGTTATCCGCTTATGATGAGCTAAACGTCACGGTTAATCCTTTACCATCCAACCAAGCACCTATCGTGGACGCGGGTCCAGATCAGACCATCACTTTTCCCAATAGTGCCACACTGGACGCTACAGTCACTGACGACGGGCTGCCCGTTCCGCCTGGTGTGGTAACCGCCACCTGGAGCCAGGTCAGTGGACCGGGCATCGTCACCTTTGGCGACTCTAGTGCAGTGGATACAACGGCCACATTCTCAGAAGTAGGCAGCTATACCCTTGAGCTCAGCGCCGACGACGGCGAGCTGACCGGCAGCGATCAGGTTAATATCACCGTCAGCACAGCTTCCATCATCTATGTTCCCCAAGACTACGGCACCATCAATGCGGCCATCGGAGCAGCACAAAATGGAGATCTGATACTGGTCTCTCCAGGTACCTACAACGAAAACCTCGTCCTTTCGGGGAAGACCATAACTTTGGCTTCTGAGTTTCATACCACCCAAGACCCTAGCTTTATCGATCAAACGATCATAGACGGAGGTGGAGGCGCTGTGATCACTGTTGATTCATCCATTGGCCCTGAAACCAAAATAATCGGGTTTACAATTCAGAACGGTAACGACGGCATTTTTGGGAGCGCCGAACTACAGATTCTAAATAACCGGTTCACCGGAAATGGGGATGCTATCGATTATGAAGGCGGTGGTGGCATCTGTCGCGGCAATACTTTCGAAAACAATAGCGACGATGCTGTCGATCTGGACGGACCCACCGCAGCAATCATCGAGGACAACATCATCCGCAACAACGGCGACGACGGGATCGAGATCCGACTCCACGAGTACGCCGGCCCTGTCCTGAACATCATAATTCGCAACAATACTATTTCCGGTAACGACGAAGACGGTATTCAGCTCATTGACTATCCCGATCTATCAGACCGATTCATTCTGATCGAACGCAACCTTTTTGAGGCCAACGCCATGGTCGGAGTGGGATTGATGGACAATGGAGTGACGACTGAAGACTTCCGAGCAGCCAGTATTCCTGAACGCATACATTTATACAACAACACATTTGTCGGCAACGACTATGCCCTGACCGGGGGTGACAATCTGATCGCACTCAACAATCTTTTCGTTAATTCCCTCACTCTCGCGCTGAAAAACGTAGATGGCAATTCCACTGTTGCCTACAATTTGTTCTGGAACAACGTTGCGGATCAGCAGGGCAGTAACCTCGATCTAACTACTACCCTGTTTGCTAATCCGCTGCTTGATTCAAGTTTTAGACTGCAACCTGGAAGCCCTGCCATTGACGCAGGAACAGCTTTCTATGAATGGCAAGGAGAAACCGTCTTGGATATTCCTCAGTCCGAATACTTCGGAGCAGCTCCTGACCTTGGCGCATATGAAAGCGATTTTGGGCCGCCGACTAACCAGGCGCCGATCGTAGATGCCGGG
>WVZK01000204.1:41589-61018 GCA_011772475.1 Candidatus Aminicenantota bacterium
ACCGCTTCATTCTCTGCAGCCGGAGCCTATGTACTAAGGCTGACCGCAGATGACAGCCAGCTCACCAATTTTGATGAGCTCAGCATCACAGTCAATCCGGAAATCCAAGCATACACGATCGATATAAGAGTAGAAACCGGTAACGACGATGCAGAGGAGCGCAGCGATGGCGTTATGTATCTCACCAGCAGCGACCTTGAGTTGGTCTTCGATCGCAGTGACCAGACGGTAGGTATGCGCTTTAACGGAGTAATTATTCCCCAAGGAGCAGCGATAACAAATGCCTATATCCAGTTCCAGGTGGATGAGACAAACTCAGGTGCTACCTCCCTTATCATCCAAGGACAAGACATTGCAGATGCCCCAACCTTTACCTCCGCCAAATGGAACATCTCCTCCCGGGCCCGAACCACGGCTTTTGTATCATGGGAACCGGTGCCCTGGACGACCACTGGGCAAGCAGGTCCTGACCAGCAAACACCGAATATCACCTCAGTTATTCAGGAGATTGTAAACAGGCAGGATTGGTCGAGCGGCAACTCAATGGTGATTATTATCACCGGGACCGGCGAGCGCACAGCTGAGGCCTATAACGGTGACTCCGCCGGAGCGCCTCTGCTACACGTAGAGTACGTTACGGGTAGTGGAGTTAACCAGGCGCCGATCGTGGATGCAGGGCCGGATCAGACAATCACTCTGCCAAACAGTGCCACACTGGACGCTACTATCACCGATGACGGACTGCCAGATCCCCCTGGTGTAGTGACCACCACCTGGAGCCAGGTCAGCGGACCAGGTACAGTCACCTTTGCCGACGCTTCGGCTGTTGATACTACTGCCTCGTTCTCAGCAGCCGGAGCCTATGTGCTAAGGCTGATCGCAGATGACAGCGATTTATACACTTTTGATGATCTCAGCATCATAGTAAATCCGGAGGGATCACAAGCAAACACAATCGAGATCAGGGTTGAAACAGGTAACGATGATGCAGAGGAGCGCAGCGATGGCAGGGTGGTTCTCAACAGCAGCGACCTTGAGCTGGTCTTCGACCGAAGTAACCAGACAGTGGGTATGCGCTTTAACGGAGTAACTATTCCCCAAGGAGCGATGATCACAAATGCCTATATCCAGTTCCAAGTAGACGAGACGCACTCAGTGGCCACGTCCCTAATCATCCAAGGGCACGACATTGCAGATGCCCCAACCTTTACCTCCGCCAAATGGAACATCTCCTCCCGGGCCCGAACCACGGCCTCTGTATCATGGGAGCCGGTGCCCTGGACCACCACGGGGCAAGCAGGCCCTGACCAGCAAACACCGAATATCGCCTCGGTTATTCAGGAGATTGTAAACCATCAGGATTGGTCGAGCGGCAACTCATTTGTGATTATTATCACCGGGACCGGTGAGCGAGTAGCAGAATCCTATAATGGAAGCTCCGCTGGAGCACCTTTGTTGCATGTGGAATATTATTCACCGTAAATTGATGTGACATAGAACAGCGATTTTTTTGCGATTGATATAGCGGATTTATTAGAGGAAAATTAACAATAACCTGAGTCTATCCATGACTCAGGTCCAGCTGGCAGCCTCTCAACAGAAGCTATATAGCCTACCTCTGTCGTCGTTTCTAGGGAAAGGTCTATGTGGTATTTTTGCTTGTGCAGAGGGAAAGTCTTTATAACTACTTACTGCACTTTTCTTTTGGGGATTCTGACTATTCCCGTTCCATCCTTGAAATCGATTGTTGTGCCGAAAGGCTTGGAGAGTCGCCGCAGGTCCTCGATTATCTTTTTGCTGAGATCCGCTCCGGCGAGCAGCGGTCGGCCTCGAACGGGACGTGGCTTCCCAAATCCCAGCGAGATGGGATAGAGCTTTATTGCGATGAGCTCTTTTCCTTTCCAAACCGGAGCGGCGATAACTGACTCCCAGTACTCGGGTGTGGCGGGAAATCCCCGGCGATCCTTACTATAACGCACATCGTTAAAATCAGCCACATGTGCCTCGGGTCCGAGACCATAAGGCTCATAATTTTCATAAGGTAGCCTTAGGAGAGTTTCATTCTGAAACAGGAAATTTGCCAAGCTGTAAAAAATGGGCTTTCCTTTGTATATCTCTATACCACGAAGGACGTGGGGTCCGTGCCCGACGAAAACATCTGCCCCCGCATCAATCATGGCCCTGGCAAATGAGACTATAAATTTTGCCGGTTTAAATCTATCTCTATCAGGCTCGTGTGCATGGATAGTCACAATCGTATAGTCAGCAAGTCCGCAGGCGTTTCTAACCACAGAAGTAATCTCTTCCAGGTCTTCTTTGTTAAGCTCTGTCAGGACCTCAGTTTTATCTCCCACTATAAAGCGATTTCGAAATATTCTCAGGCTATCTCCCTTTTCTGGGACACGCATCCCTATCTCTTTGAGAATCCCTCTTAACGTTTCGAACTTCTCACGCGTCAAGACATAGGTGGTGGAATACCTGATTGGATTCAATCCCGGCCTGGCTGGAATATCACCGCGGGTTTTTCCGGCTCTAATATGATCTGGATAGCTTGAGGAGCAGGAAATCAAGGCCACTCTTGCCTTTGCTGTTTCAAGAAACTTCGCCTCCCGAGCTTCAGTCAGGCTCTCGCCCACTCCAGCATGGGTCAAACCAGCGGCTTCAGTGTATTTTGTTGTCAGATGCATGCCTTCTACACCGTAATCTCCCGTATGGTTATTGGCTCTAGATACCATATCGAAACCAGCCCAGGCCAACTCCTTGGCCATAACCGGCTCGGCCCTCATATAGGTTCCACCACTCTGATGCATTGGATAGGGTTCGTAATCGTGAAAGAGCACCTCCAGGTTGGTAAAGGCCACATCCGCAGAGCGGATGAGCTCGATCATCTTGATGAATGAAGGTTCGTTATAAACGGACAACTTCCGTGTGATGATAGAGTCTCCGGTAAGAGCCATGGTGAAAGTATTTTTATCAGAGGTCTGATTGCTCCAAACAAACGGACTCAAAAAGAGGCATAGCGTTAACATCAAAAAACAGAGAACAAATCGATGTTTCATCAAATCCTCCTTAATTAACCTATTTTCTCTATAGGAATCGATTTTTTTATAAGATTGCTATTCTTGAAAGGTGGGGAAATTCTTCGCGTTTCGAGATTTTTTCTATTCACCCTCACCAAAAAATATTCTTGTTTTTTGTGCTTTTCATTTTTCTATCTTCTGGCAAGGTAAAAGTCAAGACAAATCGTGATCAAATAAAGGAAAAGGTAACTCAGCTACTTAACTGAATCGAATCAGATGGAGGAGTCCGGATTAGCAGAAGGGGGCTGCAGAAATGGGGCCTGGCCCCATTTTTATTCCATTTTTATTGGCCCCGTTTTTATTATTAAAGCTGGAAGCAGTAGGAGAATTTGATCAGGAATACATTGTGGGGATGGATGCTGAATAAATTTCGCATCCCATCTCTGAAAGAAAAATCCCCAACGGACGAAAAATCTGTCCTTCCCTGAGACCAGACAAGATACACGCTCGAACCTGGGATGTATTCCCACCTGACAACAAGATTCATTCTGAACTGCAGGAAATTAAAATCTGGAGTTTCGAATGTATAATCCACGACTCCATCATTGTTCTCATCAATATAATATTCCTCGGAATCCGGATAATAATCTATTTCGTTCTCTGTAAATATATGAAAACGGTCCTCGTATTTTTCTGCTCTGGAGTCAGTGATAGACTTGAACTCAGAATACTTGCCCGAAGAAATAAAGGGCTGTCCATAAAACTGGATGGACAGGTCAGGAGTTAAGCTAAGATTAAACCGGCACGTCAAACTTAGTGTTTTCTGGTTGATTCTGGCAAAAATGTACTTCTCTCCTCCAGCCAAATCCAGTGTATCCACGTACTGGAGCTCGTCTAGGTTAAATTGATAAGAAGGTGAAACCGACAAAGAAAGAGCCTTGGTCGGCCGGTATGTGGCCCCAATATCAAATCCATTCACTCTGGAATCACTCTGATCTGAGTAGAAGAAGAATGTCCCACCATAGTATCGAAGTTTTTTCCTGCTATCTGAATTGATAAAGATCCAACCGTTCCATCCACCTGGGTAACGAAGAGTCGGCCCACCTCGAAGGGCACTGGCGGAAAGTCCTTCCCCTTGTCGGTTCATACCCATGCTTAAGTTCCAGTAATTCTTAAACTGGCCCCACGTGCCTACATTTCCACCTGTAAAAATCTTTTCTCCCCCGAAATCCCAGCCCGTCCACTCGTTAAAATTAAAAGAGATCTGGCGGAAAATGCTGAAGGGCTTGGAGATCCTGTAGTTGGCCCAGATCCACTGCATGATTGTATCTGATTTGCGGAGGTAACCCATATCGTTGAGTTCAAGGCCTGGTGAGCGCCAAGTCACTCCACCTGAAAAACGTAATCCAGCACTCCCCCCTTTTCCAAAGTTAAGTGTTCCACCGTGTCCTGAAAGGGAAGTGCGGTCGGGATCTACCTGGACATGGTCTGTATCAGGTCTCTGGAAATACCTAACTGGAGATTCTTGAGTGTCGAGAATCGCTTCTTTACTACCTCTCACCAGGCTGAAAACTGTCTTTAGGGAGAAATAATATTTTTTCTTATTCCAGCGATGAGTGAAGTCTAATCCGCCTGTATAGGCAGCATCATGAAGAAAATTCAACTCTTCATTTTTGATGTTGCGGTTAGTGGCCGTGACCATACCTCCTAAGATCGTATTCCCTTCATTATAATCTTTCTGAAGCCTGAGGCCGAAATAATTCGTCATAGGCTCGACAACCTGATCACGGAGCTGCCCCAGATAGCTGATTTGGGCACTCTCTTTAGCTGTAATGCTATCGATGATTCCAACGGAAATTCCTCTCTTTGTCTTTCCCGTAATCTTAAAAGCACCGAATATGGTTGTATTTTCAGGCATATCGAGATATTCCTCGTCTTCAGTATCTGGATAGTACTGTGGGCTGCGTCCGATGCGCCGGGAATAAAAAAGATTATCTCGAGAAAAACCCCCATCTCCTCCCATTATCTGAAAACTAAGAATATTTCTTCCTTCGATGAAAAAAGGCCTTTTTTCGGTGTAGTAAGTCTCAAAAGCCGTAAGGTTAACAACCGAAGGGTCAGCTTCGACCTGGCCGAAATCAGGATTAATCGTAAAATCCATGGTAAGGTCACTGGAAAGCCCGATCTTTCCATCAAGTCCGCCATAGAGATTGCTCAGTCTTCCCGTGGCAAAAGGATTGCCTTCTTCTCGCTCAAAACTCTGCGTTTTTCCAACTGTGTAGGGGGTCAATTCAATTTGCCGTTGGGCCTTGATTCCCTTTATGCCCTGAAGCTCTCCGAACCTACTAACCCATCCAGACTTTTTTTGAGGAATGAGCTGCCAATTAGAAGTTTCCTGTTTCCGATGTAACCAGCGTATGACCTGAAGTCCCCAGATTTGATCTGTCTTTTTTCCGTATCGAAGTTGAGAGAGAGGAATCCTCATCTCTGCTGTCCAGCCCTGTTCATCGGTATCGGTTTTCACGTACCAGATAGGATCCCAAGTGTCATCCCAGTTATCTCCGTCATCGGAAATGACAACATCACCTTTCACTCCAGCGGCATTGACCATAAAGCAAAATGCTGTCCGATGGTCGAAATAGCTGTCCAAATGGACCTCTACCCAGTCTCCCTCAAGCTCATCACGCCTTGACATTCTTCTCTCAACTTTTTCAGGCTCATTGTCACAGGCCTTAATAGCGATATAAACGTCTTTTTCATCATAAAGTATTTTAAATTCCGTCGCTTGAGAGGGTTCCTCCCCCTCATTGGGGCTTCTTTGAATAAAATCGCCTGCCCATAAAACCTTATCCCAAATAGGGTCATCCAATTTGCCATTTATTACTGGAGGATGAGGATTAATATTGCTTGTTACATAAACCTTTTTTATGGGCGAATCCGCATTAGAAAATTGAAAAGATAATAAAATAATGAACAAAAATAAAAGTGTTTTCTTCATTTTCTGCCTCGCTATCTTTGATCTATCCCTTCCATCACTGATTTATCCCGTCCGTTATTGATCTATCCCATTTTTCAGCACTCAAACATATATACTCCAAAACCTGGAAAAAGGTTTACCATGCTGAAATAATTCTACCAGAAGCTTTGTTATATATTTTGTGCAAAATGAATATAAAGCTTGACTATTTGTTAAGATATAGCCCGCTTGAACAAAGTGATATTATTTGATAATATCGCTAGGAAGTCAGAGAGGAGGAGATGTTTAAATGTTAAAGATATTCACCTGCTTATTTGGAGTGTTAGCTCTTGCCTTACCTCATCTAGCCGCTCCCATTGAAGATGAAGAAACCACTATAATTGTCGCTGGAAAAGGTGTTGTAAAGATCAATCCAGATGTAGCTTATCTCTGGATGGGAGCAGAAAAAACAGAAAATAACGCCGAAGAAGCACAAAAGGTAGTAACACAGAAAATCAACGATATCTTAGCAAGCTTAGACAAAATGAAAATCCCAAAAGACAAGATCGAGACGACTCGTGTAGTCCTCCAAACAGAGTACAAATATGACAAAGGGAAGAGAACTTTAGTCGGTTACACAGCCCGCAACCAGATTAAAGTTACTGTTGATAAGCTGGATAATCTCGGAAAAATAATCGACATTTCTATCGCATCTGGAGCGACCAATATAACTAATATAATGTTCTCAGTAAAAGAGGAAGCTCCCCATAAGAAATCTGCTCTTAAAAAAGCATTTGATGACGCTAAGGCAAAAGCAGAGATCATCGCTAAAGCCTCAGATCTAATCTTGACCAGAATACAAAGAATCCAGGAGGTCGAAACACAGATCATTGCACCTGTAAGAGGGATGCCGACCTTTCAAGCGCAAGCACGCGTTGGAGAAACGGAGGCGCCTGTCTTGCCCGGAAAGCTTGAGGTCCATGGAAATTTGACAGTGATTTTTGAGTGCAAAAGGAAGTTTTAGATTGGTTTTTTCGTTGGAGATGATTGATATTTTGCTTTTACAAAAGCTACGGGGCCAATTCGTTTGAGCTTTCGCAGATTCTTCAAGTGAGTAAAGTCGTTACCCTCCTCGAGGACCTTCAGCTTCTTACATTCTTCGAAGGCATCACACTGCCAACAGCCATCGAAGCCTTTTTCTAGGGCACATTTCTTTATTTTACAACCTGGCGCCCAGCCACCTTCTCGACATGGATTTTTGCAGCGTATTTTCATCATTGCACCTAAAAGTTCATAGCCTTTTTCATAATTTTTGAATGCCTCAAAACCAGGCATTTTGGCTAGCGCACCTGCAGCTTTGCCAAACTTATGCCAGCGAAGCTCTCTTCGTAAATCCCTTGTAAGATTCGCAACAGTTTGCGTATGGGCAGCACAATCGCCACAATAAAGCCCACAATAACCAATCAAGTCAATCTTCTTGGCCATTGAAAAACTCCTCAAATATCTAAAAATTCGCCTATGAAATAAAAATTAAATATTTTTTTGAGATAATGCAAGATTTAATTAATTATCAATACGCCCCCTGCAAAATTGAGAACCTTCTTAAAAAGCTCTTTTAAGGGAAAAAATTCTTACATTTTGGCTAAAGAACTCTATGATATCTTTATTTAACTTATCAAGATATTACAAGATAAAACGACTCAATATATAGTTAATTACTTATTCTGACAAGGAGTTCAGCATGAGGAAACTTAAACCATTACAAAACTTTGTTTCAGTTCTATCTCTATTGTTGGCTCTCGGTTCCACAGATGTTTTGGCTGCAAAGAGCGCAGAAGCACAATTAAAAAAGAAGCCCGGAGTTGAACTTGTGCAAAGAAGGACCTCCCGTAGAATACTTATCCGAACCAGGCTTGTCATTATTCATACCCAAAAGGCCGCGAAAGAAGGAAAAGAATATAAAGGACTTGGTAACTGCCTTCGCCACCAGAGAATTGCTCGCAGATTGCATATTCGTAAAAGATACTTTCTTTCTGCTCTCCACTCCCTTCGTGCCCGCAGACTTGCAGTTCTAATAATCAACAACAACAAAGGTACGCTAATAAAAGAGACAAACCTAACAAGAGAAGAAGAAAGATTATTAAAGAACTCGCCTGGCGGTGAAGCGCTTGATAAAGAATTGGATGAAAAATATCAAAATGAAGTCCCGGTCATAGATGATAAAGCTGCCGCTGATGAAAAGGTAGAGGAAATAAAAAAGAAGAAAGAATAGGATATTTTTCCAGCCTGTTCGGGGAAATTGCTTTAGTTAATTGATTCTACAGTAAAAGGGGATGATCTCCTGAAATCGCAGGTCGCTTTGAAGTGATTGACCTCGATTTATTCGTGTGATATAAGCAATTTAAGGAATCAGTTTGGGAATAATAAACTAATAATTGAGAGAATTTCTTGACCTAAAATGAGAACTGCTTCGCGTTAGGGACCGATAGGAGTGCAATAAAGGTTGTTTTTTGGCAGTTTTCCATAGAACTCAGCACTAGCCTAGTGGGGAGTTAAAGATATGGGCAATAAGAAGTGAGATCGGTGATTTGAGGGAGAACAACAATGAAAAAAATAAAAAAATTCATCAACGACCATTTTGAGGGCCTTATCATTATCCTGGTTTTAATAGGAGTTTTAGGAATTGCTTTCCTTATCCACTATAAATTTGATTTTCTTAACTTTTTCTTGCTTCCTATCATACTTGCCGGCTATTTTCTTGGGAAGAGGAAAGCTATTTTAATTGCACTTTTTTGTATTGTATTGGTCATCCTCTATTTGATTTTTTATAAACTCTATCTTGGTCTGGGAGTGGCATTTTCAACTGATGAGATGATTAGGATAGCTACCTGGGGGGGCTTTTTGATATTGACGGCAGCCATAATCGGGACATTCACCGAACAAAGAGAGAGGAGGCTCGAAAGAATGAGGAGATCCTATTTTGGAGCGCTCAAGATAATGCTCAAGTATCTTGAAGTCGCTGATGAAGAGAAGCCCCGTTCCTTGAGAGTCTCTCTTCTTGCGGGAGAAATTGCCAAAGCTGCAGAGCTCAGCAAGACTGAAGTGGAAGACATTAAATCCGCTGCTCTCCTTTATGAAGCAGGAGACTTGCAGTCCAGCCTTCCCTTCTACGAGGAAATAGTAAATTTCATATCAGGTGACATGAAAAAGCCTGAAGAGGAGAAGATGAATAAGGAGCAGGTGGAATTGAGTGCAATGGCTTCTTTATTGAAGACAATCGAGCCTCTTCTTTCCGGATATTATCATCATTATGTTGAAGAGGCGGAAAAACTGGAAAAGGACTTAAACGAAATTCCGTTTGGCAGCAGCATTATTGCCTTAGCTAATCTCTACGATAAAGTTGCAAATAAAGTGCCGACTACTCTGGGAGATATAACGATTGAGACCATGGAGGATATTGAAAAGCTTTCAGGGAGGAGTTTTTCTACCGCCTTTGTTAGGGCTCTTAAAGAAACGACAGGAGGTCCTCAATTAAGCCCTCCGCCTGCTAATAGGCCAGAGACCGATTGAAAATATAAGTTCACTCTCTTTCGGCATTAGAAACGAGTGCCGTATATTATTAACACTTTTTTCCAGGTAATAGCTATTACTTCCTTTAAATCTATTAAAGAATAACTTCTTAAATAGATTATCTTATTCTTTCAAATCCAAACCTGTACCGGGCTGGGTTTGAGATTCAGGTCTTTCAGGAGCTAAATTGTTGGCGATCCCGAAGGCCACCGCAGCGCCGATACCAGCACCGATTAAAGCAATTAAGTACATGCCAATGGATTCTCCTACCGCGGCTCCTCCAATGATAAATCCTATTATTTCTCCGCCAAACCAAAAGGCCACAAGCATTGCTTTGTATCCCCCAGGCTTACGGCCTTTTGCCTCCACAATTTTCCCTATTTTCTTGGTTAAATAGATGAGAAATAGGATTTCTAACAAGATGCTCTCCTTTAATTAAAGAAAATTTCTTTTTGCCGTCAAAACGGCTTTGCCCTCCACAAATAAAGGTCATCGGGAGTTTCTTCACTCTTCTTACACAGAAAAATTGTATTTGTCAAAAGAATTTCTTTAAGAATTCTCATTCCTTTCTTTCGCTCTATCGGAAATTGACCTAAATTTTTTCAAAAGGTCTACTGGGATTTATAAGAATCAATAGGGATTGAAAGATTACCGTCTCTTTAATGTTTCAGTATAATTTTAAAGATTAGAAAAATAATAAGACTCAGGAAGATGCTTATAAGAAGGCAAGTAGCCAGCGGAAAATAAAACGTGAAGTTTCCTTTTTGTATAATTATATCTCCAGGAAGTTTGCCTATCCATTTGAATCTTCCAGACAGCTTGAAAATAAGCCCTAGAACGATTGCTAAAGCGCCTCCCATGATAAGAATGTTTCCCAAGGTTTTGAGCATTCTTCTTTTTTCCCTATGCTTTCGCTTTTTTTAACCTCCCGACTATCTCATCAGCAACGGTATAGGGGTCGATTTCTCTCATAAATATCCTCTCCACAAGGATTTCAAATTCTGATTCCGGGATATTTTGACTGACAGCCTGATAAATTTTATCATTTATGATATCCCTCAGCATCCAGGATATCAATCTTTTCTTCCTGGAATCTATGAATTCTTGGCTTTTGCTTTCGACTAGTTTATGGATCTCTTTAACTAAATTCTTCACCCCTTTTCCTTCTATGGCCACTGTTTTGACAACTGGTGGCACGCTTTCTCCTCCAAACCCTAGATCAAGCATGGCCTGTAACTGCTTCTCTGTCTTCTCTGCTCCTGGAGAATCTGCCTTATTGAGAACAAAAATATCAGCAATCTCCATAATCCCTGCTTTAAAAGCCTGAATTTCATCTCCTGCCCCTGGGATTAGAATGACAAGAACAATATCCGCAAGCTTAACGACCTCAACCTCATCCTGACCCACACCAATTGTCTCCACCAGGATAAAATCCTTTCCCGCTGCTTCCAGTATGGCAATTGCCTCTCCTGTTGCCTTGGCTAATCCTCCTAAATGTCCTCTGGCTGCCATGCTCCGAATGAATACTTCAGGGTCTGTGCTGTGCCTCATCATCCGTATTCTATCCCCCAGAATAGCTCCTCCGGTGAAAGGGCTTGAGGGATCTACGGCGACAATGCCGATTTTTTTCCCGTTTTTTCTAAGATGAACTACCATTTGGTCAACCAAGGTGCTCTTGCCTGAACCAGGGGAGCCTGTAACTCCGACAACAAGCGATTTTCCTGTTTTGGGGAAAATTTTTTTCATCATCTCCTGTGCAGCAGTTCTATTGTTTTCTGCCAAAGAGATAGCGCGGGCAATGGCTTTATGGTTTCCTTTAACTAATTCTTGAGCTAAATCCATCATTCCTATCTTTCCTGCTTATTCGTTTTATTCTCCTCTCCTCAAAGTTAAGCTCTTCTGGGCTTAGTCTAATTTATTAGGCAGGACCTGGATATTATTTCGTGATACTAATATTCGGAAAGAACCTTTTGGGCAATAATCCAGCGCTGTATCTCGGAAGTTCCTTCCCCGATGGTGGCTAATTTTGAATCTCTGTAGAACTTTTCCGCAGGGTAATCTTTTGTAAAACCGTAACCTCCAAAAATTTGAACCGCTACAGAAGAAGCTTTCACTGCCAACTCGCTGGCAAAGAGCTTGGCCATGGCAGATTCTTTGGGGATCTTCCTTCCCTGGTCTTCAATGAAAGCTGCTCTGTAGGTCAAAAGGCGAGCAGCCTCAAGTTCGGTGAAACCATCAGCCAGCATCCATTGAATGGCCTGAAAATTGGCTATGGGTTGGTCGAATTGACTCCTCTCTTTGGCATACTTTAAGCTTGACTCCAAAGCCCCGGCAGCTATGCCTATAGAGAATCCGGCTATACTGACTCGCCCTCCATCCAAAATAGTCATGGCTTGCCTGTAACCTTCCCCTTCTTTCCCTATGACATTCTCAGCGGGAACCTTCACGTCTTCGAAAATAAGTTCAGAGGTATCGGCAGACCTTACACCCAACTTATCTTCTTTTTTGCCGGGTTTAAAGCCTTTCATCCCCTTCTCTAAGATAAAAGCGGAAATGCCCTTCCTTCCCTTCTCTGGATCAGTGACAGCCATAACCACCAAGATCTCAGCTAAAGAACCGTTGGTGATGAAAAGCTTTGAGCCGTTGAGCACCCAATTATCTCCCTCTTTTCGCGCTTTAGTTTTTAAGGCCGCTGCATCTGAACCAGCCTCTGCCTCAGTAAGACCCCAGGCTCCTAAAGTCTGCCCAGAGGCCAGTCTTGTCAGGTACTTCTTCTTTTGCTCTTCACTCCCGAATAGATTTAAATGATTTGAACAGAGCGAGTTGTGCGCTGCAACCACCAGGCCTACAGAAGGATCTACCTTGGAAATCTCTTCCAGGATTATGACATAATCCACATTAGAATAGCCTGCTCCCGAATATTCTTCAGGGATGACAATCCCTAACAACCCCATTACTCCCAGTTTCTTCGTTAGCTCCTCCGGCCATTTTCCTGTCTGATCGCTCTCCTTAATAAAGGGTCGAATCTCCTTTTCTGCGAAATTGCGGATTGATTCTTTCAAAATTTCTTGTTCTTGAGTGAATAAAAAATCCATCACTTCTCTCTATTCAAAAAAGATCAGCGGAAAAATTCAGGATGATACGCACTTCTTCCTGGTAGCATTAAAATGAAATCCTTTTTCCCTTTTCATATTACTTTTAAGCTTTTCATTAATCAAGAAAAATTTGGTTGGATCAAACCTTTGAGAATTTTATTATTTTGTGATGGAAAAATATTCTGGATTTTAAAAAAAAATATTAACAAAGCTCATAAAGGACTTCCTTGAAGGTCTTTAAGATGTCCGGGCTGTGCAGCAATCTTGGTTTGACATGATTGTGCAAATCGTCTAAGTTTAGAGCATGATTGCTGGAATAATAAAGATTATTTTTTATGTTATCCTTGCCTATATCGGCTACCTGTTTTTCCGTTTTTTCAGGGCATTAAACAAGGCAAGCAAGGCTCCAAGAGCTTCAAAAGGAACATCGGGGATGATGGTTAAAGATGATATATGCAATACCTACATTCCAAAAGAAAATGCAATCAGACAAATTTACGAAGGAAAAGAATATTATTTCTGTTCCAGTGAATGCCGCCAGAGATTTTTAGAACAGAAGAAATCTAGGCAATAAATAAATTTCTTAGAAAAATCAAAAAGTGCGGGTTTGATAAATCAAACCCCTACAAAACCTTGCGGTGGGTTTGATGAATCAAATTCGTGTAAAACCAAGTGGTGGGTTTGATAAATCAAACCCCTACGGACGAATCAAGCCCCTACGGTTTACCAGGAATCAAAGAAAGCTACCCTGAAATCTTTGAATTCTCCTCTATATTCTTCCCAGTTGACGTCGACTTTTTCCACCTGGGCCAAAGGAGGTCCTTCGTTTAACCTGGTAACCAGCTCTTCAATCTTTTCTTTATCCCCTTCGGCTAGTGCTTCTACCTGACCATTCCTTATGTTTCTTACCCATCCTGTTAGATTAAGTGAAGAAGCCCATTTTTGGGTGTGATCACGGAAAAAGACTCCTTGAACTCTCCCTGTAACTAAAATGTGCGCCCTTGCCTTCATTTGAAACTTAAAATATGTTAGCATATCCTTCGGCAAATAGTAAATAATTCGGGATTCTCAATAATAAAAATTTTTCGTTGAGAATAAAGATTTGACTCCCAAGAAAATTCTTCTTTCGGTAGCAGGATACGATCCCACATCAGGAGCAGGTATCTCACTCGATCTAAAAGTCTTCCAGCTCCTCGGCTTCGAGGGAATGGCTGCTCTAACCTCCGTAGCTTCGCAAAACACCAAAGGCGTGCGCAAGGTTCATTGTCTCACTCCAGATCTTCTATGGGATCAGTACCAAGTGCTTGTGGAAGATGTCTCTTTCTCAGGTATTAAAATCGGGATGGTCGGCTGCGGGAAAAACATTGAAGTTATAAAGCGCATCTTAGCAGATAATCCGAACATCCCGAAAGTTGTGGACCCGGTCTTNNTTTTAGAAAAAGATTCAATCCCAGGCTACATCTCTGAAATAAAAGGAAAGGCCTCTCTTCTCACTCCAAATTTGGAAGAGGCGAGCATGATATCCGGAATTAAGATCAAAAATACCGAGGACATGAAAAAAGCAGCCAAAAGCATTTTCTCAATCAGCAGCATTCCCTGTTTCATAAAGGGAGGACACTTTCCAAGGCAGATGGTCAATTTGCTTTATGACGGAAAGGAATTTCATTTTTTTAAAAAGGAAAAAATTAATAAAAAGGTCCATGGAACAGGATGTTTTCTATCTTCTTGTCTCTTAGGCTATATGGCTAAAGGAAAATCCCTGGAGAAAGCATGCTTTCTGGCAACCCAGCTCACCCACAAAGCAATTAAGAACGCGATTAAGGTCGGTCAGGGGCAATACATAATAACTTTGTAGGTCGGGAACAAATATTGTTTTATTAAGTAAATCCACATTGAATAAGGTAGGTCTGATAAATCAAGCCCCTACATGAATCAACCCCTACAAAAATCAAGCCCCGACAAAAGTCAAGCCCCTACACTACTTATCGATTTGTTTTTTTCCTGCTTCATCAACTTTAAAAAGAAGCCTTTGGAGAAGAACAGGGCCTATAACTTGGTTGATGGCAATAATAGCCAGCACTAAGGCCTTAAATTCACCTCCCCATTCCGGAAAAGCTCTTTCCACAATCACGGCCATTCCCAGAGCAACTCCTGCCTGAGAGATGAATCCTGCCCAACTACGCTTTTGAAATCCTGGGTCTTCTTTTGCAATCTTAGCTCCAACATACGTACCTGAAAATTTTAAAACGCCTCTCCATACGACAAAAATTAAAGCAAGTACCCAACTCCTGCGCAAAGCCTCCAAATTAAGCGAGGCGCCAGAAATCGCAAAAAAAACAACATAGATCGGGACAGAGACTTTCTCGATAGCTTGTATAAGGCTATCTCCTCGAGAAGAGAAATTTTCCACTAAAAATCCAGCCACCAAACAAATCATAAGAGGGTGAAGCCCTAGGCTATGGGAAATCTGATAGGTGAAAAAGGCAACTCCCAGGATAAAGACAGCTTTCTCTCTGTTGATAAATTTGAGGTAGAGTACTATCCCTAATCCCACTAGTGATCCGAGCAAGATAGAGCCTCCTACTTCCCGTAAAACCATGGTCATAACTCCAGCTTCAAAGGCTTTGTCTGAAACTGCTAAGAATTTGGACAAAGAGAGGGAAAGAGCAAAGATGGCGATAACAAAAAAATCCTTAATGACAGCGGTGCTTAATATAAGGTCTGTGTATTTTCCTTTAGCATTCGTCTCGGTTATAACGGCTATGGTTGTTGAAGGGGAGGTCGCTGTAGCCAGGCTGCCTAGAAGAATAGACAGGGCAAATCCTTGAGCAATGGTTTTTTCCGAGAAAAAAGGAAAAAAGGAACGACCTAAAAGACCTAAGATTACGAAACCCGCGATGATTATGATTGTTTGAAAGATGAGAATAGAAAAAATTGCTTTCATATTTTTTCTGAGCTGGGCTATCCTCATCTCTCCCCCAGCGGTTAAAGCTATTAAACTCAAGGCCAGTCCATCAAGGAGCTGCAAATTTTCAACATCTCCTATGCTAAGGAATTTCAGGATATAGGGACCACAAAAAATCCCGGCTAGAATAAATCCAGTGATCTGAGGTAGTTTGAGACGATTTATTATCTTTCCCACCAAAAATGCGAAAATCAATATAAATCCAAGAGAAATAGACGGAGAAAAGTTAGGATTGGATAAGGGAGCCAAGGAGGAACTTTTCAAAAAAAGCATGAAGAAAAAGACAACAACCAACACAATGATATTCATTTTTCTGTATCAAGCTTGATGATAGAACTCTTTAAAGCCCATGGGCTTAAAAGCTCGCCCAAGATTGTAGCGATCAAGGCCACAGAAACAAAAACATCAATTAGAGGGAAAGGATAAATCAATTTAAGGCTAACGATAAAAGCGATCGCTATCCCTCCAGAAGAGAGAAAGCAGAGACCAAAGAGCGTCGGCAAAGGAAAAGAAAAACGAAGAATCTTTCCAAAAGGACGCAACGGAATAGAGTATCCCACAGTCCTCAATATGAGCAAAATAACAGCCAAAAGTGCGATTTTATAATCAAGATTAAGTTCCCAGAGGGCACCGATCAGAATGAGAAAAATGATATAAAATGGTTTTTCAGTGTAAAGAATGAGAGGATAGAGTTTTTCCTGAATCCTGGTTAGATTGGAATAAGTAATACCTAGGACCATGCAGACATACAGAGATGGCAGGTTAAAATAGGCAGCTGTCCCTGATGCAAAGAAAGCCAACCCCAGCAGATAAACCAATAGATCACTTTCTGAAGTTTTTTTGATTGTCAAAAAATGAAAAGCATAAGCGATGAAAACGGGAAATATTGTTGAGCAGAGGAGGAGAACAAGTCCTCTTGTAAAGATGTTGCCTTCAAAAAAAGGAAAATGCCAGAAGGAGGCGACCAAGGCAAGCCCTCCTATTCCCCAGAATCCACTCACGCTGACCAAGAAACGAGCCAGGTGAAAGTAGTTCCCTTTTTGAGAGATATCGGATGAGGCGAAGTTAAGAAGAGAGGGAGAATTGAGACTGAGGAGAAGGCCAAGAGCGACAGCCATCCCGTAAAGGATAGCAGATGGCTCTGAAGGAAAAAGAGATCTTAATAGCCATCCAAAAGCCCCTACAACAAGACTAATCACAAAAAGAGATTGCAAAAGCGAAAGTTCAACGTATTTCTGAGGAAATCTACGGAGATATCTGTATTCGAGTTGGAACCCAAAAATGAATCCTACCCATCCAAGTCCAAGGCTGATTAGGGGTTTAAGCCCTTCGAGGACTGCCGAGCTTAAAACATTCAGACCGTTCTTCCCCAGAGAAAGACCTAAAAATACATAGATAAGACCGGAAAGAAAAAAGTAGCTCAGAGGTAAGAAGAGTTTTTTTCTTTTGAAGAGGAATTGAGAACCGAGAAAAGCGATAAGCACAAGAAGGAAGAAAGCGAAAATGGCTTTCATTAATACTATATTTCAGGCTTCAAGCCCTCGACTTTATCCAACGGAATCGTGAATATAATGCCTGTTCCTGGCTCATCCAGGCTTCCTAAGATCTTCTTGAGCAACTTGATGACAGGCTTTTCTTTTTCATCCTTGATAACAGAGAGAATTGTTTTATTGTGAGGTTTTTCCCCTGCAAACATGAATCTTAAGCCGAGGAAGATCGGCACCTCCTCAGATAAGATATGGCCCATTCCACTGCTCTCGATGACTGTTGCTCCAGTAATTCCTATTTCGAGAAAGCCCTCCAGTACTTCTTCAAGTTTTTCAACCTTGTTAAGAATCAAAATCAAGAGCTTCATTAAATCTTATCTTCCTCTTTTTTTAATATCAAACAAATGTCACGGGATGACTTAGCCTTCTTTGCTTTCTCCACAAACTTAGTCTCTTTGACCATTCGACAAATATGAGCAAGTAATCTAAGTTGAGAGCCGGGATTATTCTTGTTACCCAATAAGAGGAGGATGATATAGGTAGGCATTTTATCCGCAGGTTCAAAATTGATTCCTTTTCTTATTAGAGCCAAAGCAAGAAGAGGCTTATCAATTTTCTCTATTAAAGCGTGGGGCACGGCTATTCCTTTCTCTAAGCTTGTGCTTCCCAAACCCTCTCTTTTCAGAAGCTCGTCTACGACGCCTTTTTCCTTAGAAATCAATCCTCTTTTCTTCAGCTCGGAAACAATTTCCTCGAGGACAGATCTCTTATCTCCTGGCTCTATATCGAGGAAAATGTGATCTTCCTTTAAAAGTCCGTAAATATTCATTGTTCGCCTCTAATAAGTGGTAATAAATTGAAGTCTGGCACTGACTTGGGAATTTTCTTCCTTTATCACCGTCCTTTGATGTTTTCCTCTCTATTTATGACCACGATTAGATATTAAAAGTCAAGAATTATCCCTAATTTTTCAAAGCAATCTTATAAAAAAGCTGTAGGGGTTTGATTCATCAAGCCCGCATTTAATGACCAGATTGCTGAGCCTGTTCCTAGCAAAGCGAAGGAATCTTCTACTCTTCCCGAAATTATAATTACCATCGCGTCACTTTGGGAAAAACTTTTTTATTTAATAGGCCTTAGTATTAAAATTCCTGCTCCTTTTTCTCCGATATCATCGGGATCAAAGACCATCGGATGGTAATGGCCTTCCAGCCAGAGGGATATCTGATTGTCATAAAACCTGTCGAGAAAATGGCCGCTTTCGCCAGAGCTTAGGACACAAACAGAATTTCTGAAATCAGCTAAATCAACAATCTGGCGATAAGAAACTCCCAAGTTTTTTATAAGCGACGATGACGAAGAGACCTTTACTGTGAAAGCATCGCCGCCAAGAGGGTAAGGACCCCGGTTTAGGAATCTCAAAAGAGGAACCTCACCCAACGAATGCTGGAAACGAAGGGAATTTATTTTCATCCAATCCCATCCATCTGCAGAGCCGTATTGATTTTCGAGCCACGTATAAGCCTTCTCCAGGCTGGTCTTTATTATTTCCTCTCTTGTCTCAACAGTTTGAGTCTCTTTTTTATCGAACCAAACAGAGAGAGGGTCGGAAAGGATTCTAAGAAGTCCAGCTTGCTTACGCTTGAAAAGCGAATTAAATCTATCGTAATCTTCGCCTAGGTCGTCTTTGAAGACCTCCTCGTGGAAAAAATCAACGAAAATTTTGTAGAGAGCAGCCTCCTTTCCTGAGGACATCCTTAAATCCCAGCTTTTCAAGATATTAAGAGCTTCTTTTGCCTCTCCTTCCGCAATCTTTATCTCCTCAATGTAGGGGAGGAAAAGCTCTCCATTTTTGGAAAAAACATCATTTTGGATAACCTTCATCGTTTCCACGCTATGCTTTTCCAGCTGAAGGATCAATTCTCTTATCCTCTCTGCCCTGAAAGGTGCTTCCCAATCAAAGCCCATGTAATAAGGAAAATTATCAGGAATGATTTTATTGTTAGCAGTGACGATTAATCCGTTCTCGGGATTATAGATATTGGGCTTTTCCTCTTCTTTAAGATAACCTTGCCATTTACCTTCCTCTTTCCAGGCAGGATAGGGAAAAAGAGCAGCCTCCTCTTTTCTTAAAGGAATTTTCCCGCTTAGATAGTAGCCGATATTCCCTTCCTTATCGGCGTAGACAAAATTCTGTGGAGGAGCGTCAAACAACTTCAAAGCATCAACAAATTCTTGCCAATTTTGAGCTTTGTTGAGAAGATAGAATGATTCCATGGTTCTCCCACCATCATAGATCGTCCAGCTCAAAGAAAGATGCTTCTCGTTTTCGCTAA
>WVZK01000204.1:61043-61431 GCA_011772475.1 Candidatus Aminicenantota bacterium
TTCCTTTTCTCCTCTAATCTTGATTCTTTCTTCCTTTGTGAATAGAGGCCTCCATTCATTATTATCCCAATACATGTCTCTTGCAGGATTGAGTCTTTCAATAAAAAGATCTTGAACATCCACTGCAGAGTTAGTTATTCCCCAGGCTATAGATTCATTATGGCCGATGATGACCAGCGGAACTCCAGGAAGAGAAACGCCAACCGCATTTAATCCGGGACAGGAAACATGAATTTCGTACCAAATAGGAGGAAGACTGATTTCAAGGTGAGGATCGTTAGCCAGAATAGGCCTCCCGGATTCAGTGCGGCTTCCCGCCAAAACCCAATTGTTGCTCCCCTGGAAAGGAAGCGGCATAGACGACTCAGACAAAGGCACATCCTCTGGT
>WVZK01000068.1 GCA_011772475.1 Candidatus Aminicenantota bacterium
AAGCTCTGGAGATATTTCAATCTCATCCATGCATACCTTTCCTGAATCAAGGGATACTCTTCCCTTAAGAGTATCTCTGACAACCTGAGGCTGCTCGAATATCTCCTTGAGCATGAAGTGTTTAAAGCCGCTTTTCTCTGCCATAAGGGGACTCCAGGAGAGATGGTCTACCTTCTTTTCAAGTACCTTCCCCTTAAAATCGAAAAACCTCGCTCCCTTTGGATCGATCACGGCCATCTCCCCGTCTTCAAGAAAAACAACTTTCTGGGTGTGGCTGAGAAGAGGGTTGATGTCAGAAGAGATAAAATACTCTTTCTTGCCTAAGCCGACAACAGCAGGCGGACCAACCTTGGCTGCTACGATCTTTTCTGGGTCTTGCGATGATATGACGGCTAAAGCAAAAGCACCATCAAGGTCTTGAACGGCTCGTTGAACAGCCTCTTCCAAAGATCTTTTAAAATATTTTTCAACAAGATGAGCAATGATCTCTGTATCGGTCTCTGTTCGGAAAGTATGTCCCTCTTTTTTAAGTTTCTTCTTTAGAGAAAGATAATTCTCGATAATTCCGTTGTGAACAACAACCACAGATCCTGTGCAATCCTGATGAGGGTGGGCGTTTTCTTCGCAGGGCCGGCCATGGGTTGCCCAACGGGTATGGCCCACTCCGTATATTCCCTCGAGAGGGGATTCGTCCAAGCTTTTTTCAAGCGCGACAATCTTTCCGTGGACTCGCCTTATGTTTATCTGATTTTCATCCACTACCGCTACCCCAGCTGAATCATAGCCTCTGTATTCGAGCCTCTTTAATCCCTCCACCAGGATAGGAACCACGCTCTTAGGACCTATATAGCCGATTATGCCGCACATCACTTGCCTCTTTTTCTTGGGTCTTTTCCCCGCTTTTCAACCTGTTTGCTCCTGGATACTGCCAGGGATTCTGGGGCTACATTTTTAGTGATTGTTGAACCAGCTCCTATGTAAGCCTTTTTCCCTATTTTTAGCGGAGCTACAAGTTCAGTTCCTGAACCAATAAAAACTCCGGCGTCGATAAACGTCCTATGTTTCTTTTTGCCGTCGTAATTACAGGTAATCGTTCCTGCTCCGATGTTAACCTCTTCTTTCACCTCGCAATCTCCCAAATAGGTAAGATGCCCTGCTTTGGATTTCCTCCCAAATACTGTGTTTTTCATCTCGACAAAATTTCCGACTTTTGCTTTCGATTTAATGACGGTCTTAGGCCTGAAGTGGGTAAAAGGACCCACTTGAGCTTCATCCTCGATGACACTCTCCTCAATCATGGTCGAGCTTAAAATCTTGACACGGTTACCTACCCTAGAATCTACAATATGGACGAACGGGTAAAGACGGCAATCGCTTCCGATAACAGAATTTCCTTCAATAATTACAGAAGAATAGATTATGGTCTCTGGCCCTATTTTAACGTCGAGATCGATCCAGGTTGTACGCGGATCATAAACAGTTACTCCCTTCTCTGTAAGGGCCTTTATCTTCCTCTCACGAAGCGCTTCTATGGCCCTAGCCAGCTCATACCGACTGTTTACTCCTACAAGATCCCCGGTGTTGCACGTCTTATGAACACCAATCTTTCTCCCCTCCTGAGACAGTATCTCAGTGACATCTGTAAGATAATATTCACCCTTTTTGTTTTTATTCGAAACCTTGGGCAATGCTTCAAGGAGATCCTTTATTTTAAAAACATAAACTCCAGCGTTTACTTCTTTTATTCTCCGTTGAGATGCTGTGGCATCTCTCTCCTCAACAACCCTGATTTTATCTCCAGAGTAGACGATGCGCCCAAAACCAAACGGATTTTCTAACTCAGCGCTTAAGAATGTCAGAGAGTTTCCCTGTTTTCGGTGAAGCGCTAATAATGGCCTTAACGTTTCAGGTGTCATCAAGGGCAAATCGCCGTTTATGATGAGAACATCGCTTTCTCTATTTTTTTCCAGGGCAGTTTTTGCTGCCCGAACAGCATGGGCTGTTCCCAGTTGCCTTTTCTGGACCAGAAATTCGACTTTACTGGGAGGAGCTTCTTTCATTACATCTTCCTTCTGGCTTCCCACAACCACATAGATTTTCTGTGGCCTGAGCTTGAAAATACAATCCAATACCAGTCGGAGCATAGATTTCCCCAGCATGGGGTGGATAACCTTTATTTTTTCTGATTTGAATCTGGTTCCCTTGCCCGCAGCTAAAATCAGAGCGAAAAAGCCTTTTCTCATACCATTCTAGTGATCAGCTTGAATTTTTTATCCTCCCAAAGAGATTCAAAATCTCTCTCATTCCGAGCCAATATACTGAAATAGGTATCGAGTTGAATGGCCTTTTTTAGAAGTTCAAAGCACTTTTCATTCTCGCCTTTCCTGCAATAGATATCGGCCATCAAGTAGAGTATTTTGCCCTCCTTAGGTTTCATCTCTCGAGCCTTTTCTAACAACTTCAGCGCTTCCTCATAATCTCCTAGATTTATTTTAAAAACACCGTATTCGTAATAGTCATCAAATGTTTTCAACTGGACCTTTTCTTTACTCTGTCGCTCTCCACAAACCGTGAGGTAGATTTGAGCTCTATCAACAAGCTCTCTTTCAGAACCATGCTTATCTAAGATATCCCTAAACAATTCAGCTGCTTTTTTATAATCTCCCTTTTGAAAGGGCTTCATGGCCTGACTGTAAGCAGCAAGCGCCTTCTCGTACTCATCTTTTCTGATTTTGTCTTTTTCTTTTGTCACTTTTTACCTTTCTTATATTCCTTTAAGTTCTGATTTTACAAATTTTATCTCAGAATAAAAGTATTGACAAGAAAAAAGTTGGGAGAGGTTTTGGGAAATAGCCTCGCTCCCAATCGGATTTTAAAAACCTAAGCTTTGATAGTCAGTATCACGGTTTTGGAGATGCCTTAGGCGAGAAATCCCTTTATATCTCCGTTATGTATAGGTCCAGAATTCGGGATTGTCCAAAAGATAATGAACTGCCTTAAGATGAAGACTATGACCTGCTCTCTTGGCCATGAAATGTCCGATTAAAGGAGAGCCCATAAGGGAAAGATCACCTATTAAATCCAAAATTTTATGTCGTACAAACTCATCTGGATATCGCAAAGGCCCACTTATAACACCCTTTTCGTCAAGAACAACAGCATTATCCAGTGACCCCCCGGCTGCTAATCCTTGGGCTCTGAGAGCAGGTACATCCTTCATAAAGCCAAAAGTCCGGGCAGGTGCAATTTCTTTTATAAAATTATCAATATCCAGGGATAAGCTTAATTCCTGTCTCTGGACGGCAGGATGATCATATTCGATAGAGTAGCTTATTCTAAAATCTGAATCCGGTGAGAAGGAAAAACCAGCATCTTCTTCCTCGATGGAAAAAGGCTTGATAATTTTAATAGATTTTTTTCTTTCAGGAAGAGGCTTTACTCCGGCTTCAAGGATAGCCTGAGCAAAAGGAGATGCACTTCCATCCATGATAGGAATCTCATCCCCGTTTACCTCTATGGTCAAGCTATCAATGCCAAA
>WVZK01000058.1 GCA_011772475.1 Candidatus Aminicenantota bacterium
TCTTTTCAGCGAAATCAATTTTTGTTTACTATTGACTGATTGGATGAGACGAAATATAATGCCTCAAGCCCCAATAAGGCAAGATAAAGCCAAAATGAAACAGGAACATAGAAAAAGTGGCTCTTTTTTCCCAAAATTGCTTATTTTTTCCCGTCGATGGGAAAATATTCCCGCCATTGCCAAAATAATCGCATTGTCGGAGAAATTAATCCTACTTTCCTTAATTTTTTTGCACGCTTGGGATTATTTTGGCAAAGTTACAAAAATATTTCTGGCGAAAGGATTTTTTGCTCCATTGACGCAAATATTTTTGCAACGGAAGGATTTAAAACGCATTACAGGGATTTAAGCCATAAAAGAAGGTAATAATTTGCCAATAAAGGACTTGATTCACGCTTTCAGGCGCAGCCTTCCTTTTCTTTCTTTTTTCCTTTAGCCGCTTAGTTCTTTAGTTTAAGCCTAAGCTTTACCGCTAGTCACGGTGCTGGCCAGGGCAGAGAGATAAGATAAAGATATGGCCATGACCGGCTCCCGGTGTTCGCTTCCTATTTTACACCGGGTACCGGTGATGGCCACCAGATAAAAGCTAAAGCTTGCCCTGGACAGGTCCGTGGTGTACGTAAGAAGCAAAAGAAAAAGGTAATTTAGTTCCGGGCGGGTGGGCGGGCAAGAGCTAAAAACGGCTCCATTCCAGGTTAACGCTCCTAAGCAATTCCAAACGCCGCGATTCTCAAAGTTCAAGCCAGGGAGGGCCCCCCCTTTAGTTCAAGTTGGGGAAGGTGACATAATCTCCGATTATGTCTAGCGGAACGAGGGGACGGCAATGGCATGATACTTGCCCTGAGCCTGTGGGGGGTGGCGCGGAGTCAGCAGGACAGGGGCACACTGATCGAACCACGTTACCACGACAGTAAACCGGATCTCCTCTTGCGAACCATTGTGCCCCTGGCCCCTGGGCCGCGCCAACCACCACCAGTCTTGCAAGTATCATGCCATTGACGCACTTTGGATAAGGCGCCTTATCCTTGAAGTGCCGAGTGGAGCGACTTCCCCGATTTCAAGCAGGGGGGAGTCCTCCCAGTTCAAGTTTAAAACCTTTGAAAGCATAAGCTCTTTCAGTTTAAGCATAAGTTCCCAGCTAAAGTTTAAGTCTAAGTTCCTTAGTTTACAGCTTCCCAGTTTCCCCCGGGGCTGGACCGGGCAACAGTTCAGCCCTGGCCATGACCGGCAACCGGTACGCAGTTAATAAAGCCCCTTAAGTACCGGGGGCCGGTGATGGCCAGCAGTTCAAGCTCGCCAGGGCCAGCCGCGGGGGAGAGTTTAGGAAAGAGAGGGAAAGATTAAGGTAAAGAAGAGAGGTAAAGGTGAAAGATTGGGCGGGCGGGTGGGAAGTTAGTTAAGTACTAAACTCTTGCCAATTCCTGGATTCTTTTCTTTGCAATAAACGCATCAATAAGTTGTTTTATGACTTTCTTATCTTTTTCCTCGAATGTTTCGATCTCTTTAAACATTTTCAGCAGGTCTTTGTCTTCTAAATTTGACTCGGCAACTTCACTTATTTTTCCATCTATTAAATAATCAACGGTAACTCCCAGGAATTCCGCTAACTTCCTGAGTTTTTGAGCGGTAGGTTGTGAGAGACCTCGCTCATAACGACTGATATGAGTGAAATGTAGTCCAACTATTTTGCCCAGTTCTGTTTGTGAGATTTTCTTTTCTTGTCTTAGCTCTTTAAGCCTTTTAGCAAAACCACTATTTTTATCCATTTTTTTTAGTCCTCTAAAAAACAATTATAATGCTTATTTAATGAATTGTCGAGTATTTCTTTAGAAACTTCCCTTGACATAATTAGACAAATATGCTAAAAGTTAACTTCAAATGATTAACAATTTTTTTTAAATTTTTTTAAAAGGAGGTAATTTAAATGGCCCGTCTGGTGGATGAAGATTTAGAAAGATTGAAACAAGAGGTCTCACTCCAGGNNCCTTCCCTGGTGGTTACCCCGGATAAAAACCTGTGGCACTGCCTGGGTGCATGCCAGGAAGGCGGTTCCGTGATCGATTGGGTGATGAAAAGCGAAGGAGTCAGCTTCCGGCATGCGGTGGAAATCCTTAAAGAAAGAGAGGGTATAGGAGGAAACGGTGGAAACGGCAACGGAAGGAACGGAGAAACCGTTACAATGGTTGTTCCTCCCAAACCTGTCAAGCAATCGACTGTCCTTAAGCTGGATTCACCCTTTGAGAACCTGGTAGAAAACCAGGCCCTGCTTAACCGGGTGAGTGAATT
>WVZK01000174.1 GCA_011772475.1 Candidatus Aminicenantota bacterium
CCTTTTCTTCCTTTTTTTGCATTCATGTTCTCTCACCTCCACTCTTCTCTCTGTTTTTCTTTTGTTACCGTAATTCAGTTTCCCTACGTAGGGAGAACCATCCTCCAAATACCTGAATCACATCATGCTTTAGGTCTCGTTGTGGCGGTGGAGCCACAACCAGCCCCCCATTCGGCCCTTAGGATGTTCATTCCGCTGTCACCGGAGGAAGTGAAATCCTCCAAGTGCCTGGATATAAGAACCCCAAATATTCCCTTTATGGGAGTGCAGAAAATAGATGTGAAAAAATTTCAAGAATTACCTTGACTTTATCAAAAGCTTCTTCAAAGTCAATCCTAATTTTTCACGGGTGGAATCCCTACATAAACTAGGTATTATTCGAAGGATAAAAGGTGGGTTCTGAGGTTTGCTTTTTTGTTCTTTATGCCGAGTTTTTTCCTAATATTCTCTCTGTGAGACTCAATCGTTTTCCCAGACACATTCAACAGATCCGCGATCTCTTTTGTGGTTTTGCTCTGCTTTACAAGATTGGCTACCTGAATCTCTGCGGGAGTAAGGTTCAAATATTTGGAGGACAATGTGCGAGAAAAAGGTGAGATAATGCTGTTTAGATTTGATTCCAGCACACTTACATAGCCCTGTTGTTTTCCATCCAATCTACCGTTTTTCAATTTTTCTATATAAGGTACGACTAGTTCTTTCACGTTAAATAAGACCTTCTCTTCAAGCTCCTTTCTATCTTCCTCCCTTCTTTTCAACAAGACTTTCAATGCGCTATTCATTTCCTCAAGACTATTGGTTTTGATCTCCAACTCCTTTTCTCTTTTTTTCAGCGCTTGATCAGTCTGCTTTAGCTCGATGATACCGGCCAACGTATTGGCAATTGCGGTCAAGAAATCCTCCTCTCTTTGATCTCGGCGATGCCCCTCTCTCACGTATAAGTTGATTACCCCGAGGACCTTCTTCTCGCTGGATATGATTGGAATGCAGTAATGACCGTGGGGAGAGATGCCTTCATATTGATGCTCGTGACGCTTATCAATACAGTCTGCAAATACAACCTCACCCGATGAAGCCGCTCGACCGCAAAGACATCTGCCAAAGGGGATCCGGGCGCACATCGTGAGTAATGGCGTGCCCAGACTTCGGTTAGCTTTCATAACTAACATCTCTGGGTCATCTTCAACCAACAGGATACCCCCCTTAGATTCTAGCGCAAGCCAAGGAATCGAAGTTATTTG
>WVZK01000062.1:0-125 GCA_011772475.1 Candidatus Aminicenantota bacterium
CGCCAGAATTTACCGCCAAAGCTATAAGAAAATGGCTTGAGAATCTTGGAGTCAAAACTCTATACATCGAACCTGGAAGTCCGTGGGAAAACGGATATGTGGAGTCGTTTATCGGGAAGCTCAGA
>WVZK01000062.1:198-48920 GCA_011772475.1 Candidatus Aminicenantota bacterium
GCAGGTCAATGGAGCTTAATTATTCAAAAATGTATCCTATTGCATATTTTATTAACTTTTTTCCATCCTCAGACCTTGAATAAAGAAAATTATTCCTGTCTATATGTATTGTCCGGGAGGCCTCAGGCAAGGCGAAGGTAGTGATAAATTCGCTATCTTTGTTCAACACATATACATCCCGGTTGGTGTTTTCTGACAAATCACCGCACAAAATAAACAGATTCCCCTGCTTGTCTAGAGCAATTGCTTTGTAAACTGCCTCCACTGGGTAGACTCCAAAAGAACGCTTTGAGTATCCCTCTCTTCTTGTTTGGGGGTCTTCATTATTCAGCAGACCTCTTGTCCATACTAATCTTCCGCTTTTATAGTACCTATCAATCTTATCTTTCCAGTTATAAGCTATCATAAAATAATTCTTTCTATAATCTTGAAAACTAACTGTATGCAACATCGTAAAATCTTTGTCAGTGGAGTATACGATCTTGTCGTCTTCTTCTTTTTGTTCTACTCCCTCTTCTACCTCTTCTTCCTTTTTAAGTCTATTTCCCTTGGAATCGTAGAAATATATACAATAAATAAACCCGGTCTCAGACCTGTCTTTTATTAATGTTGAAATTGCAATGCGATCCTCATACAGGACGCTAAAATCAGTCATGGTAAACGGAATCGGGATTTCAAATTTAAAGATCAGGTCATCATCGAACACCTGAATCCCGGGGTTGTAAACCTCAGATACATATATTTTACCTCTATAGTATCTTATTATATTCGGACCCTGAAACTCTTTCGGCTCTTCTCCCTTTTGCCCGGCAAACCCAATTAATTCTCCCTTATTATTGAATTTTTTTATCGAATTATCCTCTAAATCGGTAATATAGATATTCCCCTCATAATCGGTTGTAACACTACCTTGTTGATATACCAAACTCTCGCCCAAGCCTTCTATGGTAAGCACTTCTTCCAGATCAATGCCGACTAACTGGTTTTGAGCGATCAAAACGGCAAGAATCGAGAAAAACAGGGCCGCGATCAAAATAAGCTTCATGGATTTCATATCCACTCCTTTTCCAAAGAAAAATTTATTATAACCTAAAGATATGAACTATTCCAGACGCCTTTTAGTTTCTTCTTGCTGCACGAGTTTCATTTAATCTATTTTTTGATTCATGAGTCTCCATTACTTTACTTCTTACGCGAAAATAAGCGCCCAATCTCGGCCAGCTGAGCATCGGATAATCCTTCAGGATCAATACCAGCGCTCTTACATGCGAAAAATGTTCGAGCTGCCTTGTTGAGGATATCAACTTGGTCAAATGTTTCAAGCACATCCGCGCCGATGGCCAAGCATCCGTGTTTCTCCCATAGAATGACATCATGTTTCTTGATAGCTTTTAGCGTTGCCCGAGCAAGCTCATCAGAGCCCGGAACAAAGTACGGAACCAAGCCAACACCTTTTTGGATGATAATTTTTGCGGCTGGATTCATCGACCACAGCAGGCGGTTTAATTTACTCTCTTTCCTATATTCTTTAATAAGCGTCAAAGCAGTCAGTTCTTCCGGATGAGCATGGATTATGACCTTTTGGGCAGTTTTCTTCTCGAGCAGAAAGCGGTGGATGCTCAGATGGCAATGAATTTCTGATGTGGGCTTAAAGCCTGATTCGGAGCTTTTCCCCCATATACAATGATACCTGTTTGATTTCTCTGCAATACGCAGTATACATGCATTCTCAGAAGGTTGCCTTGCCATGTCTCGCATTCTTGTGCCAGCACCAGTGATAAAAAAGGAATATCCGGATAACTCGGGATAGCCTTTATCGATTTCTCCAATAGGGAATCTATTAAGTTCTCGAATATCCTCGGGAACGTGTTCTGTGACATTAAAAGAAATATTGCCAGCGTTACTATCCGCCCATCCTTGCTCCCATAGAATTCGGGCAACTCCTGCTATGTCTTTTATGATTTTATCCAGGTCTTTACTTACAGCAATCGACTTATTCATCTTGCATTCTTAAATAAAAGGCGTAATTTGATTTTAAATTTGACCCTGCCTAAGCGAGCAATCAGTACTTTAGCATCAGGAATTATAGCTCTTGATGATATACTATCTACTCTACTCTTCAAATAATTTGCACTTACCATACAGCCCTCATCCTGTCAATGAATAATATAAATTGACCTTAACTTTTCTATTTTTTATAATTCTTGAGACATGAAGTGGACTTACATAGAAGATATCTCGAACTTTAAAGATAAAGAAGTCGAGATAAGAGGTTGGGTTTTTAACAAGCGTTCAAGCGGAAAAGTCCGTTTCCTGCTCATAAGAGACGGTACAGGACTTTTACAAGGGACGATCTTCAGCTCTAAAAAGGATGATCCCCTTTTTAAAAAGTTCGACACCCTCACTCAAGAATCTTCTCTCATCGTGCGGGGCCAGGTCAGGGAAGATAAAAGAGCCCCTGGAGGTTTTGAGTTAACCATCGAAGACATAGAAATTCTCCAGGTCGCTGGTGATTATCCTATAACTCCCAAGGCTCACAGCACTCCTTTCCTTATGGAACATCGTCACCTCTGGCTTCGTTCACAAAAACAGCACGCTATTCTTCAAGTAAGAACCGAACTCATAAAAGCCATACATGATTTTTTTGACGGCAGAGGCTTCCGCCTCCTAGACACACCGATCTTGACTCCCAGTGCTTGCGAGGGTACAACCACCCTATTTGAGACGGATTATTTCGACCAAAAAGCTTTCCTTAGTCAAAGCGGCCAGCTCTATAACGAAGCCACAGCCATGGCTTTTGGCAAGGTCTATTGTTTTGGTCCTACGTTCAGAGCAGAAAAGTCAAAAACAAGAAAACATTTGATAGAGTTCTGGATGGTTGAGCCTGAAGTGGCTTTTGCCGAATTAGAGGACATAATAGAGCTGGGAGAAGATCTTGTTGTTTACCTAATTGAGCGTATTTTGGAAAAGAACAAGAAAGATCTTGAAGTTCTAGAAAGGGATACAAAACCACTTGAGAAAGTAAAAAGACCGTTCCCTCGTATAACCTATGATGAAGCTCAAAAGATGCTCAAGAAAAAAGGCTCAAAAATGGAATGGGGCGATGATTTTGGCGCTCCGGAGGAGACTCTCCTCGCTGAGATTTTCAACCTGCCTGTATCTATTACCCATTTCCCGGCTAAAATAAAGGCTTTTTACATGCAGCCTGATGAAAAGCGACCTGAATTAGTGCTGGGAGTAGATATGATGGCTTCAGAAGGATACGGAGAGATCATAGGAGGAGGACAGCGTATTCATGACCTTGATGTTCTTGAGAAGAAAATTAAGGAATTCAAACTGCCCCGTAAAGATTACGAATGGTACCTGGATTTAAGAAAATACGGGTCTGTCCCCCACTCTGGATTCGGGTTAGGCATAGAAAGAATGCTCGCCTGGGTTTGCAAAATAAAGCATATAAGAGAAACCATCCCTTTTCCCCGCCTTCTCTATAAAATCTATCCTTGAACCGTTTGTCTGTGAAATAAGGACTTTTGCTTTATATCTAGTATATCGAATCTCGTAAGCTATAATGACATAAGGTGGGTTTGATAAATCAAACCCCTACAGATGAATCAAATCCCTACAAAAAACGATGTGATTGCTGTTTACTATTCGCGGTTAACGGATTACAATTTATGCCTCATGGAAAAAGTAGCTCTTATAAGTTTTGGATGTGCAAAAAACCTTGTTGATAGCGAAGTTATGCTGGGCTATTTGGAAAAAGCGGGATATACATTTATCACTGATCCCGGAGAGGCCGATATCGTGGTTTTCAACACTTGCGGATTCATTGAACCAGCAAAACAAGAAGCACGCGATGCTCTCAAAGAAGCTGCCGCTCTCAAAAAAAAGGGAAAAAAGGCCGTTGTTGTCGGGTGTTATGTCGAAAGATACAAGGACCGCTTGTTGAAAAAATACCCTGAAATTGATGTCTGGTTAGGAGTCAATGACTTTGATAAGATAGTCCAGGCGATAGAGGGAAAACCGTTTAAAAAATCTCAGGAATGCTTTCTGTATGATCATACCTCCCCCCGCTTCATCCAGACTCCTCCGGCATGGGCTTATGTCAAAATATCCGAAGGTTGTTCACACGAGTGTTCTTTCTGCGCCATCCCTTTTATAAAAGGACCTTACCGGTCTCGATCGGTCTCATCTATTCTCAAAGAAGTTGAAAAACTTTCTTTGAAAGGGGTGAAGGAAATAAACCTAATCTCCCAGGATACAACTTACTTTGGCCGCGATCAGGGCTTAGAGGACGGCTTGCCTCTCCTTATTAAAGAGCTTCTGAATATTCAAGGAATCGAGTGGATTCGAATCCTTTATGGGTATCCTGAAGAGATAAGCGACTCCCTTCTGGAAATGATGCGGAAGGAGAGGATCTGTTCTTATCTTGATATTCCTTTTCAACACTCTGACTCAAAGATTATAAAAAAAATGAAAAGAGGGATGGACGGGAGGAGGGCACTCAAATTCATCCAAAAATTAAGGGAAAAGCTGCCTGGTATTGCCCTTCGGACATCTCTTGTGGTCGGGTTCCCGGGTGAAGGCAAGAAAGAATTCGAGGATCTAAAAAAATTTGTTAAAGAAGCAAAATTTGACCATTTGGGAGTCTTTGCCTATTCAAAAGAGGAAGGAACGGATTGCTATGACCTCGGAGATCCAGTTAAAGAAAGCGCAAAGAAGAAAAGAATAGATAAAATCATGGAAATTCAGTCAGAGATATCTTTCGAGAACAACAAAAAATACCTGAACCAGAGTTTTGACGTCTTGATTGAAGGGATCGCTAAAGAAAATCCCGATATATTGATTGGCCGGGGGAGATTTCAGGCCCCTGAAGTCGACGGAATGATTCTCATCGACGCCCCCGGGAAATGGAAAAAAGTAGTCAATACGATTCAAAAGGTTGAAATCACAGGTGGCGATGTATATGATTTATACGGAAAACTTGCTGAATGAAACCTGCATCAAAAATCATCGCCACGTTCTTTGGAATCGGATACTTTCCGGTCGCTCCAGGAACGTTAACAAGCCTGATAGTAGTTCTGCTTTATAAACTCTATCTTCATAGATTAAGCTGGCCTATCTATCTTCTACTTATCTTCCTTCTGTTTTTAATAGCCGTTTTAACTTCTACAAAATATTCATCAGAGTTGAAAAAGGAAGATCCCCGGAGGATAGTGATCGATGAAGCATTCGGCCAGTTTCTGGTTCTCTTCCGGATAGGAGAAACCTGGGGCGCTGGCTGGCTTCCGCTCTTATCCTGCTTCCTCCTTTTCCGTATATTTGATATCATTAAACCCTATCCCATAAAAAAGGTGGAAACACTGCCACAGGGATGGGGAATCGTGATGGATGACCTCGTGGCTGCGGCTTATGCTGGTATAATCATCCATCTCTACTTACTCTTAAGATTCTACTTTGTTTAAACATGAAGGCTAAGAAGGATTTTAAAATCGAGATAATGGCCGTAGGCTCAGAACTCCTCACTCCTTACTTCCAGGACACCAATTCCCTTTTCCTTACAGAGCGTCTGAATGACCTGGGAATGGAAGTTTCTTATAAAACAATAGTCGGAGATGACTGGGATGATCTTGCCCTCTGTATAAAACAAGCTCTTTCCCGAGCGCATATCATAATCGCCATGGGTGGGCTCGGTCCGACAAAAGATGATAGGACGAGAGAGGCGTTCGCCACAGTTCTTGAGCGAAAACTCATTTTCAACAAAGAGCTTCTCCAGAGAATAGAAGAAAGGTTTAAACGCCGTGGACTTTCGATGCCCGAAGTTAACAAAAAGCAATCCTATGTCATCGAAGGAGCAGAAAGCCTTAAAAACAGAAACGGCACTGCGCCTGGCCTTTGGCTTGATACTGGGTCGAATAAAATAGTGCTTCTCCCTGGCCCTCCGCATGAACTCAAACCGATGTTCGAAGAGTCAGTAATGCCCCATCTTCAAAAACACAAGATGGATTACAAGGCTCGCAAGCTTTTAAAAATCACGGGATTGACTGAATCCAAAATAGAAACCCTCATCCTGGATTTATATCCTGATGATCCTGATCTTAGGCTAACTACTCTCGCCCATCCAGGCCAGATTGAAATCCATCTTAGCAGTCATTCTATAAAAAGCCAGGAACAGGCGGACAAGAGATTACAAAAATTAGAAAAAGATATACTGGAAAGGCTCAAGGAGAATGTTTTCTCGACCACTGGTGAAGAACTGGAGGAGGTAGTAGGAAACCTTTTGCGACAAAACAAAAAGACTCTGGCTGTGGCCGAATCATGCACTGGAGGCCTTATCGGTAATCGCCTGACGGATGTTCCCGGAAGTTCGGATTATTTCTTACAAGGAGTAGTAGCCTACAGTAATCAAGCAAAAATCAACGCCCTAGGTGTTTCCCCAGAGTTAATAGAAAAACACGGAGCAGTCAGCGCTCAAGTTGCTGAAGCTATGTCCCAGGGAATTAGGGAAAAAGCTCACTCGAGCCTCGGTATCGGGGTAACCGGAATAGCAGGTCCCGCAGGCGGAACCAGGGAAAAACCCGTGGGGCTTGTCTATATTGCCCTGGCCTGGGATAAAGGATTAGAATCTATAAAGAACATCTTTCTAGGAAATAGGGATAAAATAAAATATCAGTCCAGTCAAAAAGCTCTGGACATGGTGCGAAGACATCTTATTAAATACGAAAAAAAGAAAACAGGAATGAAATGAGAACCTTCATCGCTATTGACCTTGATCCAGATATCAAAAAGACTCTATCTCTCCTCATTGACGAGCTGGATAAAGGACACAGAAATATCAGGTGGGTCAAGCATCAAGGAATGCACCTAACTCTTAAATTTTTAGGTGAGATAGGCAGGGAGCAAGTTCCAGAGATTGAAAATGCATTGAGAGCGATTTCAAAAGAATATGATTCTTTCTCGCTGAAATTCAAAGGAACAGGCTCCTTCCCTCCAGGGATGAAGAACCCAAGGGTGCTCTGGGTCGGAATCGAAGAACAGGAAACTCTTGAAGCTCTTCAAACTCGATTGGAAGGAGAGCTTGAAAAACTTGGCTTTCCAAGAGAGCGGAGAAAATTTCATGCACATCTTACACTCGGAAGAGTCAAAACCTTAGTTAACTTAAAAGAGACGCTTTCGCTTCTTGAAAAATACAAGGATAGAAATTTCGGAGAAATGAAAGCAGATAAAATAAGCTTTATTCAGAGTACGCTCAAACCGACAGGAGCTGAGTACTCAATTCTTTCTGAATTCGAACTTAAATGAAAATACCGTTTGCTATCCTATCTTATCTCATCGGGTCAATCCCGATGGGATATATACTGTTCTATATCAGCGAAAAAAAAGATATCCGTAATTTTGGGAGCCATAGCACGGGTGCCACAAATTTATTTCGCCTCAAAGGCTGGAAGTTTGCTTTGCCAGCTTTGGTCGTAGATTTTCTAAAAGGATTTCTCCCTGTTTTTTTTGCATTGAAATTTTTTCAAGATAAACAATTTGCCCTGATCTGTGGTTTTTTAGCGGTTTTAGGCCATTGTTTCCCCCTATACATAAAGTTTAAAGGTGGAAAAGGAGTAGCGACCACGTTTGGTGCCTATTCTATCCTGGCTTTCAAGCCTTTTCTCCTCTGCCTGGCTGTATTTTTAATCGTTGGCGGTGCGAGCAGGTATGTTTCCCTGGGCTCTCTCCTGGCTACTCTGAGCTTTCCCTTCTTTATATTGCTCTTCAACGTAGAGGCGGAAATTGCCTACTTGAGCTTTGCGCTTTTCTTTTTAATAATGTTGATGCACAGGGATAATATTGAAAGGCTTGTTCAAGGGAAGGAGAGAAAATTAGGAGAGAAATCAAGATGAGAGCAAGTGTTATTGGTGGCGGCAGCTGGGGAAGTGCTTTTTCCCTTCATCTTGGCCGTCTGAACATTGAAACCAAGCTCTGGATAAGAGAGAAAGATGTTTACGAAGAAGCGCTACAGCATAAAGAAAACAGAACTTTCTTGCCCGGATTTGTCTTTCCTGCTCAGGTTTCTTTTTTCAATGACATGAAAGAAGCTGTGGCATCTTCAGACATTGTTTTCATCGCCGTCCCATCCAAATTCTGTCGGAATGTTTATGAAGAGCTCGCGTCGAATCTTTCCTCCAGTCATATGATTGTCAGCCTGACAAAAGGGATTGAAGAGAAATCGCTAAAAAGAATGAGCGAGGTTATGGAAGAAGTATTTTCTCCTTTCTTTGTTCCCAGAATTGCTGTCCTTTCGGGTCCGAGTTTCGCCAAGGAAGTTGTCGAGCATCACCCTACGGCAGTGGTCTTGGCCTCAAAAAATCAGGAAATGGCTAAAAAACTCCAGCATCTTATCTCATCCAACACTTTCCGCACCTACACATCAGAGGATATAATAGGAGTGGAACTTGCTGGAGCTGTTAAGAACGTCATTGCCATAGCAGCTGGAATCACAGATGCCCTTCAGTTTGGCAGTAATGCGATAGCAGCCCTAATAACAAGAGGCATAGCAGAAGTAACAAGATTAGGTGTAAAATTAGGAGCAAGGATGGAAACTTTCGCTGGATTAGCAGGCATCGGAGATCTTGTCCTCACCTGCACAGGCAAATTGAGCCGCAACAGGTATACGGGCTATGAATTAGGTAAGGGCAAATCTCTCTCCGAGATAGTCTCTACCATGCAAATGGTGGCTGAAGGAATCAACACCACTCATTGTGTTCACCAACTGGCGAAAAGGGAAAAGGTTGAAATGCCTATCTGCGAACAAATTTATCAAGTGCTCTACAAGAAAAAAGACCCCAGAGTTGCTCTACAGGATTTGATGATGAGAAAACTTAAGAGTGAATACAAGATTCGAAAGGAGTAAGAACATGAGATGGAAATTAATATTAATCATTTTTATCTGTCTGAATTTTATTCTTTGTGCCTCATCCCAAAAAAAAATCGAAGATGCAAGAAATAATGACCCTCAATACCAGTATAATATGGGCCTTTTCTACCTGAACGAGGGTGTCGTTGATGAAGCGATTAGATATCTTAAAAGGGCCCTTGAGCTTAATCCCCGCTATGATCTCGCTCTCTACGCCCTTGGACTATCCTACTCAATGAACGGCAACCTCGAGGAATCAGTTAGATATCTCCAAGATTGCCTTAAGATTAATCCCACCTTAACCGACGCCCACAACGCCCTTGGAGCTATTTACCAGGAGATGGGTCGTCTCGATGAAGCTGAGAAAGAGTTCAGGATTGCTATTTCAGATGAAAACTATAAAGCCAAGGACAACTCCTACTACAACCTGGCAAGAATATACCTAACAAAGGGCAACCTTAATGAGGCCTTGAATCATGTAGAAATGGCTCTTGGGGTAAACGGACGTATGGTCATGGCTCACAACCTTAGGGGTATTATATATGAAGGTTTAAACGATTTTGCCAAGGCGATTGATAGTTATAAGAGAGCCTTGGAGACACTTCGCGAGGATGCAAGAGAAAAGGATGTTGATATCAACTTCAATCTTGCAGTTGCTTATTTCAAAAATAATGAATTCGAAAAGGCAAAAGAGATATTTGTTAAAATCTTAGCTAGGGTAATCGAACCTGCAAGGAAAGCAGAGATCGAGCAATACCTGAAATTGATTAAATAGAATATAAAAAGTGCGGGTTTGACGAATCAAACCCATACAGATAAACAAAATTATTAGGTTCCTTCTTGCCAGTCAGCAAGATATTTCTTCTGTTCAGGAGTAAGCCTGTCAATTTTTATTCCCAGAGCTCTAAGCTTCAGGCGGGCAATCTCCTTGTCGATTTTTTCCGGGACCGCATAAACTTCTTTCTTTAAGCTTTTTCCTTTTCTATTCAGGTAGACAATACTGAGCGCCTGGTTGGCAAAACTCATATCCATGACCGTAGCCGGGTGCCCCTCTGCCGAAGCCAAATTTATCAATCGTCCTTCACCCAAGAGATAAATTTTTCTGCCATTCCTCAAGGAGTACTCTTCGACAAAATCTCTTATTCTTCTCTTTTTTTGGGATATTTTTTCAAGAGCTGGAATATCGATTTCGACATTAAAGTGGCCAGAATTAGCAATAACTGCTCCGTCTTTCATCCTCAAGAAATGATCTTTGTTGATCACACTCTTGTCTCCTGTTGTGGTGACGAATACATCGCCGATCTTAGCTGCTTCCTTTAGAGGCATAACCTGAAAGCCGTCCATGATAGCTTCTAAGGCTCTAAGAGGATCCACTTCGCAGATAATAACTTTTGCTCCTCCTCCTTCTGCTCTCATAGCTATGCCCCGACCACACCAGCCATAGCCGGCAATAACAAAATTCGTTCCTGCTAAGAGAATATTAGTCGCCCGGAGAATCCCGTCTATTGTGCTTTGTCCTGTTCCATAACGGTTGTCAAAAAGATATTTTGTGTTGGCATCGTTGACCGCGATTATAGGATAACGAAGGACCTTATTCCTGGCCATACTTTTGAGGCGAATCACACCCGTTGTCGTTTCCTCTGTCCCTCCGATGACATGCTCAAGGAGATTTTTTCTTTTGGAATGCAACGTAGACACCAAATCGGCCCCATCATCCATGGTTATATGAGGTTTTTGATCAAGAGCCTGATTTATGTGCTTGTAGTATGTCTTATTGTCCTCTCCCTTTATAGCAAAAACAGGAACGCCGTCGTTCTTCACTAGAGCTGCTGCGACCTCATCCTGGGTGCTGAGGGGGTTTGATGCGGTAAGTGCTAATTCCGCTCCTCCCTTTTTTAGAGTTTTCATCAAGTTTCCGGTTTCACTTGTTACGTGCAAACAAGCCGAGATCCTGACTCCCTTAAGAGGCTTTTCTTTTGAAAAATTTTCTTTTATTAAACCAAGAACAGGCATGAATCTTGCCGCCCATTCCATCTTAAGCTTACCTTTATCTGCAAGCTTCAAATCTTTAACATCATAATCCATTCTCTCCTCCATATTGGTCTTTTGTCATTCTTTTTTTTTACAGCCCGGCATCTTTCTTTAAAGAATCGGCCTTATCGACTCTTTCCCAGGTGAATTCTTTCTCTGTACGGCCAAAGTGGCCGTAACATGCTGTTTTTTTGTAGATAGGACGGAGCAAATCTAGGGTTTTGATCATTCCCTTCGGAGAAAGATCGAAATGGGCTTTAATTAATTTTTTTATCTTATCCTCTGAGATTTTGGCTGTGCCAAAAGAGTCCACCATTAATGAGACTGGCTGAGCCACCCCGATGGCATAAGCCATCTGGACTTCCAGCTTATCGGCAATCCCTGCAGAAACTAAATTTTTAGCTATGTATCTTGCCATGTAAGAACCAGAACGATCCACTTTAGTCGGATCTTTTCCAGAAAAGCATCCTCCTCCGTGGCTCCCGACTCCTCCATACGTATCCACAATGATCTTACGTCCAGTAAGTCCTGAATCCGCTAAAGGACCTCCCTGCTCAAAGCGGCCTGTTCTATTTATATAAAACTTTGTGTTCTTATCAAGCATTTCGGCCGGGATGATCTCCTTTATGACAACACGCTTGATATCTTCTCTTAAATCACTCATTTTGACTTCAGGGTTGTGCTGGGCAGCAATCACAACCCCCTCCACTCTTCTGGGGGTGTCGCTATCGTATTCGATAGTAACCTGAGATTTTCCATCTGGTCTTAGATAATTCAATATATTTTCTTTCCGCACTTGACTCAGCCTCCTTACGAGTTTATGAGCCAGCATTACTGGCATTGGCATGAGTTCTTCTGTCTCAGTGCATGCATATCCGAACATCAGGCCTTGGTCTCCAGCTCCTTGTTCATGGTCCTCCGTCTCGTCGACACCTCTGGCTATATCAGGAGATTGTTCATGGATAGAGGAGATGACGGAACATGTCTGGTAATCAAAACCGTATTTTGCACTGGTATATCCTATTTCTTTGACAGTATCTCTGACAACCTTCTGAAACTCACAGTATCCTACACTGGTTATTTCCCCTGCTATAAGAACAAGACCGGTTGTTACCAAAGTTTCGCAGGCCACGCGGCTTTTGGGGTCTTGATTTATAAGATCGTCGAGTACGGCATCAGAAATCTGATCGCAAACTTTATCCGGATGACCTTCTGTCACAGATTCAGATGTGAATAGATGCTTTCCTTCTTTACTCATACATCACCTCGCTCGGCAGATAGGATTAGCGCCTTATGTAGCAGAAAAAATTAACACAAAAAGCCTTTATTTTCAATAAAAAAAGGGGGACAGGCTACTTTTTCTATGAAAGCCATCCCTTCTGATGAGGAGGAGATCAACCTATTATTCCGTTCTAAAATGCTGCGCCAAAAAAGTAGCTTGCCTCTTTTATTTTCAGGTTTTGTAGAATAACTAGCCTGTCCCCTTTTTAGTTATATTTGAATTTAAGCTAATATTTGTGTTATTTTTAAAAAATCCTAATTCTAGCCATGAATAAAATTCTCAAATCTAAATACAAGTTACTGATACTCGGTTTATTTCTGCTTTTCGTTTTCGGGGATTTCCCTGGCCTAAGCCAGGAGAAAAAACGTCTTTCTCTTCCTATCAAGCAGTTCAAACTAGAAAACGGGCTACAGGTTATTCTCTCTGAAGACTATTCCTTGCCTATTGTCTCTGTTGCCGTTGCTTATAATGTAGGCTCCATTAATGAGAGGCCTGGAAAGACAGGTTTAGCTTATTTACTGGAGAACCTTATGCTCCAGGGTTCACAAAATGTAAGCAGAATGCAGCACATTAGTTTTATCCGCAGGACAGGAGGAGACCTGAACGCCAATACCACAGAAGATAAAACCATATTCCAGCAGACAGTCCCCTCCCACCAGCTTGCCCTAGTTCTCTGGCTTGAATCAGACAGAATGAAATCGCTCGAAATCACAGCTGCTAATGTAGAGCAAGCCAAGGAAGCGATTATTGAAGAGATTCATCAAAGGAAAGCAAACGAGCCCTATTTTGAAAGCTTCTTGAGCTTTGATGAGATCCTGTATCCAAATTTTGCTTACAGTCATCCTGTAATCGGGGACGAAGCTGACGTGAGGGGCCTTACGGCAGAAGACGTTAAAGACTTCTACGCAACATTTTATAAACCTAACAATGCGGTTCTCTCTATTGCCGGAAATATTGATAAAGCGAAAGCAGAGGAAGATATCCGTAAATACTTCTCCACAATTCAAAAAGGACAAAGCATCCCTCTCCCGCCCTCTTCAAGTCCTTCTGATAAGGAAGAGCCTATGACCGTAAAGGAATTTCTTGTTCCTTTGCCTGGCTTTCATATAGGCTATAAAATCGCTTCTCCCTATTCACAGGATTTCTATTTTTTAAAAATCATTGAATATATACTTTTGCGGGGAATAACATCTCGCTTATACAATAAATTGATTAAAAGAAGCCGGATTGCCAGAACCCTAAGCGGAAGTATTGAAAAAAGAAAAGAACTAGCCACTTTTAAAATCTTTGTTTCGAGCAGCAATGAAATAATGGCTGAGAAAAGCAAGAGAGTTGTCTTTTCAGAAATAAACAAACTTAAATCAAGCCTTGTCTCCGAAAAAGAGCTAAGTAAGGCAAAGAATATTTTCAAGATGGATTACCTTAATCAATACGCGACTTCAGCAGATAAAGCTGTTTTTCTTGCCAAAGCTTTCCTTGCTAAAAAAAGCCTCGATGATCTTCCCGACGAGCTGGAAAATTATTTAGCTGTAGATCATTATGGCCTCATCAGGATTATGCGGAGATATTTCACCAACGAACTTGTCCTTGACGTCAAGAAAAAATGAATAAAAGAAACCGCATAAAACTCACTCTTTTTTTCTCTCTTTTCACTATTCTGTTCTGGAAATCTCCTCTCCTTTCTCAAGAAAAATTTAGAAAATCACCGCCTTATCCTGAACCTCTAGCTGAACTGAAGCTTCCTGAAATAAAACCCACCTATCTAAGTAATGGCCTAGGAGTCGCAGTAATCCAGCGAGAGGGCCTTCCAGTTATAAGCCTTAAAGTGATAATATTCACTGGAGAAAGCCCTTCTCTAAGGGAACTTCCAGGCATTGCCACTCTTACAGCTTATATGGTTAGCCGAGGAGTTTCTTACCTAACTGCATCACAAATTGAGGAAATAATAGAATCTGTGGGCGGGAAATTCTACACCTATACTTATCCTGATTATTCTGAGTTTTCTTTTACCTTTTTAGAGGAGTTTCTAGATCAAGCTCTTAATCTCATGAGCAAGATGATCCTTCAACCCACATTTTTAAGACGGGAAATCGAAAACATAAAAAGAATCATGTATTACGACCTGCATGAGAAAAATAAAGACCCCGAATTTGTGGCCGAAAGACAGCTCGGTCGACTCGTGTTTCAGAACCACCCCTATGAAAAAAGCACCTTCAACGAGGATGTCATAAAAGCCTTAAACCAAAGAGCCCTTGTATCATTTTATGATAGATATTACAGGCCCAACAACTCTCTGTTTGTGCTCACCGGAAATCTCAATCTCCAGACAGCAACAAGAAAAGTGAGCAGATACTTCTCCACTTGGCGAAGAAAAGAACTGGACTATCCTTCAATCCCTCCTCTTGAGCCCTACGACAAGCCAAAGATTTGCCTGATCGATCTGCCAGAGGCCAAGGATGCGATGATTTATCTAGGAAATATTGTCTCACTAAGCGACCAGGATGTCTTCCCTTTTATAGTCCTGAACCAAGTTTTAGGCGGAACACACACCAGCCGACTCTTCATGAATCTCAGGGAATCAAAGGGATATGCCTACTATGCCTTCAGCGAGTTGGATTTATTTAAAAAAGGTAGCGTTTTCTTTGTCAAGGCTAAGGTGAGGCCAGAAGTTACCTACGCTTCCATATTGGAAATTCTGCGGGAAATCGAAAAAATCACCAGGGAGGAAATACCAAGTTCTGAGATTGAGCAAGCCAAATCCTATTTAATCGGAAATTTTCCTCTTCAAATTCAAACGCTTGACAAGCTCTCCTCCAAGATTTCTGAAATCAATGCTTTAGACTTGGGAGAAAAACATTGGAGCAAATACTATGAAAACATTATGCTCGTCAGCTCAGAGAGAGTTTTTGAAATAGCCAGAAAATACCGACTTCTTACTCCAGTGGTCGTCATAGTAGGAGACAAAGACATTATAAGCAATTACATCCAAGAATTCGAAGAAGTGTTCGTGTACAATAACAAAGGAATTTTACAGTATACAATCAAAAAAGGAGAAAACGAATGAAGCTCGTTGAATGTGTTCCCAATTTCAGCGAAGGGAGAGACAGAGAAAAGATAAGCACTATCACCAAAGAGATAGAATCCACTCCTCATGTGAATCTCCTTGACGTGGATCCTGGAGAATCAACCAATCGCACGGTAGTTACTTTTATCGGCTCTCCGGAAGGAGTAAAAGAAGCGGCGTTTAAAGCCATAAAAAAAGCGGCTGAAGTCTTAGATATGAGCAAACATAAAGGAGCCCATAGTCGTATCGGAGCCACAGACGTCTGCCCTTTTGTTCCTGTGTCAGGGGTAACCATGGAAGACTGTGTCCAACTTGCCCATGAATTGGGGGAAAGAGTCGCCAAAGAACTTGGAATTCCTGTTTATCTATACGAAGAGGCTGCTCAGAAGCCAGAGAGAAAGAACCTGGCCAACATCAGGGTCGGCGAATACGAGGGTTTGCCAGAAAAGTTCAAAGACCCTGAATGGGCTCCAGATTACGGCAAACCTGTTTTTAACCCAAAAGCAGGGGCTACGGTTATCGGGGCAAGGGAATTTTTAATCGCTTACAACGTAAATTTAAACACCCGGGACAGAAGACTTGCACATGAGATTGCGCTCAACATAAGAGAAAGAGGAAGGGCGAAAAGAGATGAAGACGGCAATATAGTAAGAGACGCCAATGGAAAAGCAATTAATATTCCGGGTAAATTTAAGGCTGTAAAAGCAGTTGGTTGGTATATAGACGATTATGAAATTGCTCAAATTTCTATTAACTTCATAAACTACAAGATAACTCCACCCCACTTTGTCTTCGATGAAGCCATAAAAGAAGCAGAGAAACTAGGATTAAGGGTTACCGGAAGTGAATTAGTGGGCTTAATCCCCAAGGAAGCTCTTCTTATGGCTGGCAGGCACTATCTTACCAAACAAGGAAAAAGCCCTGGAGTTCCCGAGGAAGACTTGATAAAGACAGCAATTTCTTCCCTCGGCTTAGATGATGTGGCTCCCTTCGATCCTCAAAAGAAAATCATCGAGTACCAGTTCAAGGAAACTGAAAGCTCTCTTCTTGACTTAAATCTCAGGGAGTTCGCCAACGAGCTCTCCGTAGATTCCCCTGCTCCTGGAGGAGGAAGCACAGCAGCCTTATGCGGCGCTTTATCCGCGTCGCTCTCCTCCATGGTTTCCAATCTCACAGTAGGCAAAAAAGAATACAAAAATGTCCAGAAAGATGTAAAAGAAATTGCTATGAATGCTCAATCTTTGAAGGATGAATTCCTGAGAGCTGTTGATTTAGATACCATGGCCTTTAACAAACTCATGGACGCTTACAGGCTGCCAAAGAAAACAAAAGAGCAAGAGCAAGAGAGGGAGCAGGCAATTGAAGAAGCAGTAAAAGAAGCAACTATGGTTCCCTTTGGAGTCCTTGAGAAAAGTATAGATGCTTTAAATCTGGCAACCCAGATCGCTCTTAAAGGAAATAAAAATTCGCTGAGCGATGCCGGAGTGGCAGGACTCACTGCCCAGGCTGCGGCTGAAGGCGCTTATTATAACGTCAAGATAAACCTGCCAAACCTCCAGGACAGCGAATTCAAATCAAAAATAAAAAAGCAAGCCACCTCCTTGAAGAATAAAGCCGTAAAACTCGGGGATGAGCTGAAGGAAATTATCGAAAGAGAACTGAAGTAAATTTGGAGGAGAGATGAAAGCTCTTTTTGTTATTGATATGTTAAAAGATTTCATTAACAAGGACGGTGCTATCTACTGCGGTGACTCATGCCGAAAGATAATTCCTTTTGTTAAAGAAAAAATTGAAGAGTTCCATAAAGACGGGAATTTAGTCGTTTTCATCTGTGATGCTCATAAGGAAGACGATTTAGAATTTAAAGTGTTCCCCAAACATAGTATTGCGGGCACTCCTGGAGCTGAGATCATCGACGAACTTCCCGTCGCCAAAGATGATGTGATCGTAAGAAAAACTCGTTACAGCGCTTTCTATAAAACAAACCTTGATGATGTCCTGAAAGATAACGCTATCAGTGAAGTACATATGGTTGGTGTCTGCACCTCTATTTGTGTCATGGATACTGTGGGAGACCTTCGCAACAGAGACTATACGGTTTTTGTCTATAAAGAGGGCGTAGCAGATTTCGATGAAAGGTCTTTTCAATTTTCTGTCGATAGGATGGAGAAGATCTACGCAGCAAAGGTGCTATAATCCCTCTACTTGGTGTTGGCTCGTGGCTTAATCTAGAAAAGCTACAAAGATAACGAAATAAAAAAAGGGAGCATCATGAAAGAATTGTTTGTGAACAACAAAAAACTAAAGCTTGTTGAGGGCAATATAGTGCTGCTCGACGTTGAAGCTATAGTTAATGCTGCCAACTCATCTTTAATCCTTGGAGGCGGCGTGGCAGGAGCCATCAGGACCTACGGCGGTCCTTCTATCCAGGAAGAATGTAACAGGATCGGACCCATCCGGGTTGGAGAGGCAGCACTGACAAACGCAGGCGACCTCAAGGCCAAATATGTCATCCATGCTGCCGGGCCTGTCTCAGGAGAAGGGGAAGAAGAAGAGAAACTGCGGAACGCAACCCTCAACAGCCTCAAGATTGCAAAAGAGAAGAAAATAAAAGACATCGCTTTCCCTGCCATCAGCACCGGTATATTCGGCTTTCCCATCGAACGATGCAGCCAGATCATGCTCAAAGAAGCCATGGAGTTCCTGGAAAATCATGACTACCCCCAAGAAATAATCTTTTGTCTCTATGGAACGGAAGCTTATTCTGTTTTTGAGAAAACACTGGAAGAACTGACAGGATAAAATTCTTTAAAAGGTTTTCCTTTCTTAAAAAATTCTCTTCCCTCTTTTGAATATAAAAAACAATCCAAACAGAAGAAAAGAAAGGATAACAATAGTCCCGGAAGCTGGAAAGTCTAAATAGAAAGCCAGGATAAGGCCAAATAGAACAGAAACAAAGGCGATAAGTGAAGAGAGGATTATTGCCTGTTTAAAATTGGATGCAAGCTGTAGACCGGCAGCAGCCGGGATAACAACTAAGGCAGAAACCAATAGAATCCCTACAACCTTCATGCCCAAAACGATTGTCACTGCTGTAAGAAGGGTTAAGAGGAGATCAAGCCGTCCAACTTTAATTCCTGAAGCCTTCGCAGCTTCAAAGTCAAAAGTCATATACATAAATTTGTGGTAATTTAGAATCACCATAAAAACGACTATGGCTGCCAATCCGATTGAAAGCCAGACTTCTGAACTCTCAATGGCCAAAATATCTCCAAACAAGTAGCTGAAAAGATCCACGTTAAAGCTTTGGGCCAAAGTAGCCAGCAATATCCCGAGAGCAAGCCCCACACTGCTGAAAATGGCGATGGCAGTATCCCCGTAAACACCAGCCTTTTCTTTCAGCTTCATGATTCCCAAGGCTGCTATCACCGCGACAACAAGGGCTACGGCCAAGGGGATAATCTCTAAAAAAAGCCCCAGGGCAACCCCAGCAAAAGTCACATGGGCTAAGCCATGGCCGATCATAGCATCCCGCCTTAAGATTAGAAAAACACCCAAAAGCGCGCAGGCTATGGCCACAAAGATCCCTGCAAGGAGCGCCCGCTGAAGGAATCCATAGCTAAGGAAAGCTTCCATTTTCTAAATTTAATGGCGATGGGAAATCAAGTGGTGTCCAGCCAGCATCTCTTTAAAAGCGCCGGAGCGGCAGAACTCTTCATGGGTGCCGTGGTAGACCAGTTGCTGGTTGAGGCAGGCGACCTGGCTGACATGCTTGTTGACGATACCGGTGTCATGGGTGATCAACACAATCGTAATCCCTTCCTTTTTATTCAAATTATCGAGCATATCATAAAAATGTTCTTGAGTTTCAGAATCGACACCAGTTGTCGGCTCATCCAGGAAAAGAATGTGAGGCTCGTTGACAATTGCCCGGGCAATAAAAATCCGTTGCTGTTGACCTCCGGAAAGACTCCCGATGCGCCAATTTTTAAAATGGTCCATACCAACCTGTTTCAACGCTTTTTCTATGCAAAGTTCTTCTTCCCGTTTCGTCAAGCTTGGAATCTTCCTACTGGCATGAAACTCCATGGCCACCACTTCTCTGGCTGATGCAGGAAAAAAGGGGTCAATATGAGTAGCTTGCTGGGGAACATAGCCTATCTTGCGCCAATCTTCAAACTCCTCCGCTGGTTTTCCTAGTATCCGAATCCTGCCTTTGGAAGGTTTCAGCAGTCCCAGGATTATTTTTATCAGGGTTGTTTTACCCGAGCCATTGGGACCTATGATGGCTAAAAAATCGCCTCGCTGGATGGGGAATGTAACATCCTGCAAGACTTTTACAGGACCATAGCTGAAAGATATATCTTTGACATCGATCAATGTTTTGGAATCATTTGCAGATGAGTCCATTTTTTAAATTCTCCAAATTTTCTTCCATTATATCAAAAAAAGTCTTTCCCGACTTCAATTGCCCTTTTGTCAAGTTTGCTCCTGGGTTTAAAACAAGGGTTCTGGCTCCAACTTCTCCGGCCAGGACCCTTGCCAATTCATCACTCACATAAACCTCAAAAAAGATAGTCTTTATCCCATACTTTTTAGCCAATTCCATAACCTCGATGAGCTTCTTAGGAGTAGGCTTGGAATCAGGACTCAATCCATAAACTGAAAGTTGGCGCAAATTGTAGCTTCTGGCAAGATAACCAAAAGCAGCATGACCGCCAATAATAATGGTTCTATGGTCACAATCCTTGAGTCCATCCTTGAATTTTTGATCTAATCCTTGGAGCTTGCCTTTATAAAAGATTGCATTTTTTTTAAAGATCGATGCTCCCTCGGGATCCATTTCGGAGAGGATTGTTTCGATTTTATCGACGATCATCTGATCGTTTCTAAAGTCCAACCAAATATGGGGATCGCGCGCTTCATGCTCGTGGTTGTGTCCACTGCTCAGGATCCCTTCCGTTTCATGCTCAGGATTGTAGTGGACAATACCTTCCTCATCAATCAAAGGGATTCCCTGGCTTGCTTCAAGGACTGTGAGGTTGGGATTTTTGACGCTTTTCAGGAGATCGTGTACCCATGGTTCCAGGTCCGCGCCAATATAGATAAAAAGGTCAGCAGAAGAAAGTCTTATTATATCGCTCGGTCTTGGCTGCCAGGTATGAATCTCAGCACCTGGAGGAAGAAGCAGGTTTACCTCTCCCCTTTCTCCTGAAACCGCCTCTGCAAACTCATAAAGAGGGAAAACGCTGGTTACAATCCTTATTCTTTTTGAGGCAGCTATATTTTCATAGCCATCCAAATTCTGTATTTGGAATCCAGGAAGTATAAGGGATGAAAAAAAGACCAGAAAAAAAAGAACAAACCTTTTCTCAAGCGTATTCTGTTTTGTTAGATAAAAATCCCCGCTTATCATTCCACAGGATAGAGCCTTTCCTTCCACTCGAATTTTTTCTTAAAGACAGCGAGGCGGAAGGAATTGAGAAGGATTAGTACGGCAAAAATTACAGTGAAAGGATGGAGCTGGCCGTAGAAAATACTGATCTTAAATCTCAAGGATAAAATTAACTTTATAAGAGCTATTACGAATACCTGCAGAAGTGGGATTGTTAAGCTCTGGTGGGATTCATAAGCTCCCCAAAGGGAAATATAGGGGTAGATAAAAAGAAAATAGCAGGTAAAAAGCAAGGCAACTAGCACATGTGGTGCTCCTCCTATGGCCTCATAGGAATTTTTTGAAAATCCGTTCCAAACCTCTTTAAAGCAGGTGTAAAATCTGACATCTAAAATCCCAGTCCCATCAAGCATAGAAATTTTTCCTCTGTTTTCCTTAACTTTTCTGGCCATAGCGATATCATCGACAACTTCAAGCCTTATAGCCTCATAGCCTCCCCATGAAAGATAAAAATCTCTTTTAATGAACAGAAAAGGTCCGATGGCAAATGAAAGCCGTGAATCTTTTGAGTAGTTGATTAGCTTAAAAGGAAAAAGAGCAACAAAAACAAAATGAATAACAGGAAAATACAGCTTTTCTGACCACGTTTTCGTGATAAATCTCGGGATACATGACACAAAAACTGATTTCCTTTTCTGAGCCACTCCCAGAGCTGTTGAAACCGAATTGGGCTTATGAACCGTATCGGCATCAGTAAACAGAAACCATTCGCCTTGGGCTGCTTGAGAAAGCTGATGGCAGGCCCAGTTTTTCCCGTTCCATCCTGGAGGAAGCTTTTTGCCTTTGATCACTCTCAAGTTTTTATGATGTTCAGAAAGCTCCTTCAAAATACCATAAGTTCCGTCGGTCGAGTTATCATCAAGAACAATGATTTCAAGCTTAGGGTAATCAGATTGCAGGAGAGACGAAACGCAATTTTCAATGTTTCTTTCCTCGTTTCTGGCAGGAACCAGGACAGAAACAAAGGGCAAGGGCTTTTTAGGTTTTGTCTTTTCCTGTTCCTTGAGTCTCTTAAGATTCTTAAGCAAGTTTAAAAAAATAATAACCAGAACAAGGAGAATCACTTCCTGCATAAGTTCCATTGTTCTCTACCAGCCAGACTGCTGTTTTATCTTTTTCATATAAGGCTCATCAATAAGTCTTTTTAAACCAAGAAAAAGGAGGAACGAACACAAAAGGATTATTTCTGGCCAAGGCTCTGCTAACACCACCCACCAGAGGATGGGAATACTAGCCATGCCTGCGGTAAGAGCAAGGTGGAATCTTCGGAAAAGAATATAAAAAGCCCCTATTATTAGGCCGGAAGCAAGAATTATGAGCGGTTGCATTCCTAAGAGAAAACCTATGGCCGAAGCTGCTCCTTTCCCTCCCCTTCCTTTGAGAAAAACCGGGAAATCATGGCCAAAAACTACAAAAAATCCGCAAAGCCAGATCCACACAGGAAAAAGCCCTAAAAGATAGCCAATCCAATAGGCTAAAAATCCTTTTGAAACATCCAGGAAAAAAGCCATAATGCCGGACTTTTTTCCGACAACATGCCAGACATTCCGCGCACCCACATTCCCTTCTCCCACGGCACGGATATCAACGCCTTTTACTTTTTTGGCAATAATATAGGAAAAAGGAATAGACCCGATTAAGTAAGAGATAATACAACCGAGAATAATATTGGTAGTTATCTCCTCCTCCTTCCCTTTTCTTTATTATATAAAGAGCAATATGTCAACATTAAAGCTTGCTATGTAAACATCTCTGATTCTGTTATATAGGGTTGTTAAGCTCAGAAAAAAGGTTTTGGGAAATAGCTGTAGCGACCATTAAAGAATGGCTCAGGCAATATGGCTCAAAAACACGTTGCTTTTGCCCCAGCGAGTCAAAAGCAACTCGGATCAAGGCTTCGCTCTTCTCTCCTCCGAGAGAAACCATGCCCGTTCAGCCTTTCTCACGGTTTTTTCACCATACAGCCTTCGCCAAGCAAGGGAATCCGACAGCAAAAAAAATGGGGCCTGACCCCAAGGCCGGCGAGAAGAGCGAATGGAGAATGGCGTTAAAAATCTGAAGGGAGCCAGGCTATTTCCCAAAACCTTCTTCAATTACCAACTTGGAGATGCTTCCGTCTACTCTTCAAACAGGATTTTGATTTCTTTCCATGAGTATCCTTCTCCACCGTTCTTAAAATGTATCTTTACCTTTTTCTCTAGCTTTTCGTCTTCTTCTATCTTAGCTCCAACAACCGAGATTAAAGACCTTGGAGTAATAAGAACCAAATTATACTCCCTACCTCCTAATCCTTCGACGAGAACACTCAGTTGATTATCCCTGTATTGAGCTCTTATGATCTTGAGCCCTACAGTTCTATCTCCGATACGCGGAAAATAAGGGAGCAAATAAACGAGAATACTCTTTTCAATCATAATTTCAACAAGTGTTTTATCTTTTATTTCCCAGTTGAACAGACAACGTACTTCTCCTTTATCTGTCTCTATCCTGAAGTCCATGTCCTCGCCGTTGACTTTCACAGCCCCGACCTTCGTCCCATAGCCCAGGGAAGGTGAGAAATGAAGAAGATAAGAGGCATGAGCTTCGGGCTCTATTTGGAAAATAAGCTTATTCTCAGCGCGTTTCACATTAAAATGGAAAATATCCTCTCCAACACGAAAATTTCTGACCTTAACTTCGTCCCAGGCTCCAGGCACGCTTGGCCTGAATTCAATCTCTCTCTTTAAGGCATCTCCGCTCAGTCCTAAAAGTCCTCTCACCAGGCCAGTGATAACAGGGGAAGAGGAAAAAATCTGATGGGGGACAGATTCTTCAACCGGGCTGAAAAACTCCCCTGATAATAGTTCTGGGCAAAATCCTAAGGCATCGATAAAAGTGTTGTTTGCTAAGTGCATGAGATGAGAAAAACCAGCAAAAGAGCGGCCGTAATTATATTCTGAAAGACACGCATAGCCAGTAAGAAAAGGCCAGACTGTTCCGTAATTATAGTTCAAAGGATCATAATGGGAGCTTTTTGGAGAAAGAGACCTTACTCCCCAGTCCGTGCTCATCTCTGAGGAAGCAAAGCGATCCAGGACATAATCTGCTCTGTTTGGAGGAAGTAGTTTAAAAAAGAGTGGCATAGAAGGCCAGACTGTGGTCTCCGCGAGCTGCTTATCCTTGACTGTTATGGCATGGGCATATTTCTTTTCTGCCTCTATCCAGAATTTTTTTCGAAGTGCTTCTAAGGCTTTTTCAAAGGTTTTATTCGCCTTCTGAGAGAGGGATTTTTCTCCCATCAGGCCAGCAAGTTCTGAAAAAACTCGATGTGCTTCCACTGATAAAGCAGCCAGGTAAATATCTGTCTTGGTATTTTTCAGAAAAGCCCCAAGCTCCAGAGCGGCTAATCCCGCTACAGTGTTCTCCATGAGTCCATCTCCGTCTGTATCTGCAGAAAGAACATACTGATAGGCCTTCTTAAGGGAAGGCCAGCTCTCCTCGATAAATTTTCTATCACCGGACCATTTCAGATAATCGTGAAAAGAGACGATGTAATAAGGAGTTGTTTCAGCATGGTAGAAACCGTAAGGATACTTCTCAAACCAGGGGATAAAAGCGGCTCCCTGAGAGAGCTCATGCATTATTTTTCCATCCTGGCGTTGATTCTTCCTTATGAAGGCTAATCCTTGACGCGTCAAATCAAAGGAGCCGTAACTGTTGATAGCCCAGGAATTGAAAAAAGTATCACCACCGAAAAACCAGGCGAAACCAGGCCTTTCGCTTCTTCCTGAAAGACCATAGCCAGCCACCAGGCCGCATCCCAGTTGAGGATTACAGACAAGGGCCTTGTCCACAGCCACTTTTGCCCACTGGAAAGCTTGGTCGAGCCTCTCGTCCAGAGTTTGCACATAGAGATAATCTTTGGCCAGTTTTTCATAATAGCGAAACTTCTCAAGATAAAGATCTTTAAAATTTTCTCCTAGGCGAGAATAGGCTTTATCCGCCTGTTCCCTTCCATCATGGCTTGCTGCAATAAATATAGGAAAAAATGTCTGTTTCGAATCATCCGGTTTCACATCAATTTTTATCTTCATATCTCCTTCTGGAAGGGCATGAGCCGGACCTGAAGAGTACTGCTCGCCTGCAGGACTTCCAATCAAGGCAACATTCTTTCTGGTCCCTTCGGAGACGACAAAATATTTTTTCTCTCTATCCCAGTAGCTATACTGACCTCCAAGGCCGGCCGGCCACATGGGCTTTAAATCAGGAGTGAAGCTGACAACAACAGAGATTGGCTTGATGGCTTCCACTGAAAGAAGGATAACAATCCCTGGCTCTCTTAAAGGAGAAAAGAAAATTTCCTCAACTTTGAAGGAAGAATGGACATAGCGAAGCATGGTCTGATGGGGATAAACATCTATTCTGTGGGCCGTGTCTCTTCCTTCTACGATTTCATTTGCGTTCTCTTTCAAGAAGTGAAGTTCAAAATTATGCAGAACCTTATAGGGATAAATCCAGACTTCTAGTTTTCCATCCTCTCTGCCTAAAATGGCACTTTTCTGACCAATACTATCAAAATATCGTTGCGGTTGAACAGTACGACTCAAGTGAAGAGCTTGGCTTTTTATTATAGATCTATCGATGAATATCCTTTCTTTCCCATAAGCGAAGTTGAACAGAAAACAGAAAACCAAAAAGAGGAGCGCTGTCTTTTTCATCCTTTTCCCTCCTTATCAAGGAAATAAGCTCTAGCTCCTTCTCCTATTTTAACCTCATAAAATTCAGGGGAAGGAAACTTTCTTTTCCTGGCTTCTTCATGGAGCTTTTTCCTGAAAGCAGCTATTCCCTTTTGTTTGACCAGAGCAATCCCCGCTCCGCCAAAACCGGCCCCGGTGAGTCGGGCTCCAAAGCAGCCGGGAAATTCCCGGGCAGACTCATAAAATAAATCAAGCTCTGGACAGGAGACCTCATAATCATCCCTTAAGCTTTCATGAGAGCGGAATATGAGCTCGGCAAGGAGGCGAAAATCCTCCTTTCTCAAGGCTTCTACAGCCTTCTTTACCCTTCCGTTTTCACTCACGACGTGCCTGGCTCTTTTATAAAGCGCCTCATCCATTTCATCTTCTTTCTCTTCGAGCAAGCTCAAGGTTAGTTGCTTGTAGCTTTTAACTCCGTTTTTTTTAAAAATCTCAAGCGCTTGAGAAGATTCATTCCGGCGCTTGTTGTAATCTGAAGAGGCCAATTCCCTGCTGACTCCACTCTCAAAAACAAGGATTCGGAGATCTTCTTTTTCCAGATTAACCGGGACTAGCTCATTCTCAAGAGTCTCACAATCCAAAAACACGGCCTTGTTTTTCTCGCCAAAAAATGAAGCAAACTGGTCCATTATCCCGCACTGCACGCCAACAAAATCATTCTCTGCCTTCCTGGCCAACTCCGCCATTCTCTGGGGCACCAGACCAAGTTTGAAAAGTGAGTTTAATCCCTGAATTATGCTCACCTCAAGAGCCGCAGAGGAACTCAGACCTGCCTCAAGAGGAATATCACTCCAGATGAGGCCGTTTATCCCGCGAAGGTTCAACTCTTCTTCCTGAAGTGCCCAGAAAATGCCCTTGACATAATTGATCCATTTATTCTGCTCGGAGAAAGATATTTTTTGTAAAGAAAACATCTCTCTTTCTTTGAAATTTTCTGTCCAGATGCAGACTGATTTATCGGTTCTTTTAGAGAGTAATAAATAATTCTTTAAGTTTATCGCTGCTGGCAAGACATAGCCTTGATTGTAATCGGTGTGCTCTCCGATGATGTTTATCCGGCCCGGCGCAGAAGAAACTAACTCTGGATAAGAATTATGGATTTCTGCAAATACAAGGCTTAATGATTTTTCCATCCGGAATTAAATGAATTTTAAAGAAAACAAAAAAGAAAAGTCAAATACCTCGGAGTCACGCTTTATTAGTCAAAATGCCAGGATAACCAAGAAAATGGGGCCTGGCCCCAATATTGTTGGCACTTAGGGGAACGCCACCAATTTTTTCTTGAATCGCTAAGATTTTTATGTCATTATCTTTCTTCTTCTTTTAAGAATATTTTCACTCATTGATAGGAGGCTTGAAATGTCATCACTCTTTGAAGGACTTAAACCATCTCTTCTTTGGAAGCATTTTGAACAAATCCTGAAGATTCCCCACTGTTCGGGTAATGAAAAAGCCTTAGGCGATTATATTATATCTGTAGCAAAGGATAAGAAATTAGCCTGGAAAAGGGATAAAGTAGGGAATGTTATCGCTGAAAAAAAAGCATCATCGGGCCATGAAAACGCTGACACAGTTATTCTTCAAGGACACATAGACATGGTCGGCGAAAAAAACTCGGATGTTAAGCATGATTTTAACAAAGACGCCATAAAGGCTGAAAAAAAAGGAGAGTGGATTCAGGCGATAGGAACCACCCTCGGTTCAGACAATGGGATTGGTTTAGCCGCTTCACTCGCAGTGATGGAGGACGACAGCTTAGAGCATGGTCCTCTTGAATTTCTCTTCACCGTGGATGAAGAGACAGGCCTGACCGGAGCAACCAAGATAGAACCTGGTTTTCTTAAAGGAAAGAAATTCCTTAACCTCGATAGTGAAGAGGAAGGAGCCTTTACTATAGGTTGTGCAGGAGGAGCTGATTCAGAAATCACGTTATCCCTAAAAAGGGAAAAAATTAAGGGCCTTGAGCCTTACAAATTGAAAATTTTCGGCCTTAGAGGAGGACATTCAGGGATTGATATCGACCAGGGACGCGGAAATGCCGTAAGATTACTTGCGCGCATGCTCTGGCAGGCTATGAAGGAATTCCAGTTTAGCCTTGTTCGCATGGAAGGGGGCAACAAAAGAAACGCAATTGCCCGGGAAGCATGGGCTGATCTTCTGGTTGATCCGGCTCAAGGTCAAGATATATCCTCATTTTTCCAGAAGGCTTTTGACAAAATCCGGTTTGAATACAAAGCTGTTGAGAAAGAGGCAAATTTTTCTTTTGAAAAAGCTGAAAAGCAAAAAGAAGATCCTTTAACTCCAGAATCTCAAAAGACTCTCATCAACCTCATTTTCACTCTTCCTCATGGCGTTATAGCCATGCATCCTGAGATGGAAGGTCTTGTGGAAACCTCTTCGAACCTGGCTATTATCAACACTCACAAAGACAAAGCTCAAATAATCTGCAGCAGCCGAAGTTCAGTGGCTTCAGCCCTGGAGGCAGTCCGAAATTCAATAGCAGCCTCGTGCGAGCTTGCAGGAGCAGAAGTTGCTCAGCCTGAAGGCTATCCAGGCTGGACGCCCAACCTGGAGTCCCCTCTTCTCAAAACCCTTAAGGAAGTTTATCAGAAAATGTTTCAAAAGGAGCCAGAAGTCGGCGCTGTCCACGCTGGGCTTGAATGCGGGATCATAGGAGAAAAGTTTCCGGGGATGGATATGATTTCCTTCGGCCCGACTATTGAGCACCCCCATTCTCCTGAGGAAAGGGTCCATACAGGCTCTGTAGAAAAATTCTGGAAATTCTTAACAGGCTTGCTTGCTGAGCTGGCGCAGTAAGGGCTTAGGTCTCAACTTTTGACTTTTTAAGGAAAGATTCCCATCGCTTGATGTGGCCGTATTCATCGGCCTGGTCCTTTTCTATTATCTTTCGAGTGTCCGCATCCCATTCTATTTTTCGCAGTAGCTCATCATAATGACGAACAGCTTTCTTCTCGACCCAAACACCAGTTCTAAGAATAGCTTTTGTGCCCAAAAGTCGCGAAAAGAATCCGAATTTGAAACCCACTATCCAGTACAACCACCTGAGCGTACTCGGTTTAAAACCGTATTCAAAAAGCTTAATTTGAAAATCTTGGAGATGCGTCATCTCGTTGGCCATAGCAGCAATAAGCTGAAGGTTGAGCTCACTCTCTTTTTTTGTGATCTGGAACTTGTAGATATTTACGGCCATGGTCTCTAGCGTATGCAGGGTCTGCAGTCCTTTCTTTATCCTTTTTAATCTATCCGAAGGCATATCCCGACCTCTCAGTTTAAAGTCTGTCTGGCTTATCTCAGGACGAATGATCGATGTATCAAAATCCTTTTTTTCCATCATTCTCACCATTTATATTTATATGCAAAAAACAAGACCTGACCCCAATCAAATCCAGCCCAGCTCGCTGAACTCAGGAAATCCAGAGCGGGATATTCCCCAGTAAGCAAAAAGAATTAGACTCAATAAATAGCCACTCATGAAAAAGAAAAGAAAGGGATTCTGATTGCCTTCTTTTTTTCTTTTAAAATAAAGGAGGAGAGCAAGAAGAAAACCTGCGCCAGCAGCGGGAAAAGTGAAAATTACTGTCTGTCCTTCAATCCCGTTGGCTGCAAATGTGAAGCCATAAAAAGTAGCTCCTAAGGAGAGAAAAACAAAATTTTTCCAGGTGAGAGATTTAAACGAGATTTTATAAGCAGCGATAATTAAAGCAACAGAAATCAGAAAAACTCCTCCATCCCATAAAAAATGGGAGATTATTTCATCAAAAAGATATGTAGCCTTATACAATTCTGACTCTTTCATGTGATGAAGAAGCCTAGCAATTGAATTGGAGGAAAGATGAAGCCCGTGACCATCCACAAAAAGCAGAAATCCGATGGCTAATAAGACCTTGGGCAAAACGTTTAAAACTCTGTTTGATGACTTTTGGGGCTGCAGGGAATGTGAAATCTTATAAGCCCGTGAATAAAGAATATAGGCTAAAGGGATGACCGCAAAAGGAGTTAAAAAATCAAGTGTATCTCCCCAGGTTAGAGGGCTCTTAAGAATGGTCTTGAGTAAGGGCGGCATTATATGAAAATAAGCAAAGAAAAAACCATAAGCAAGCAGCCAGAAACAAAGAATATCCTTATCTTCTTCCATCAGATCACTTTCAAAAGATGTGGCCGAAATTAAAATAAATTCCTAATCCTTCGTTACTAAAACCCATATCAAACCTAACAACAAAGTTCTGAAGATAATACCTCAATCCTAAGCCAATATCAACAACAGCTTTATCGAGCTTTATCCCTGACCAGGATGGCCAGACGAGCCCTCCATCCATAAAAACGTTTCCTCCTAATTTCCTCCAGAGAGGAAAACGATATTCGGTATTGACCAAGAATTTTCCCTTATCTTGAAAACGATTTAGCCTGTAACCTCTCATCGCCGCTATCTCGGAGCCTCCTCCAAGCACAGAGTACTCAAAAAGTGGAATCTTTTCGGTCTTCCCCGAAATTTTTTGAACAAGCGCGCGAAAAGCCAAAACATCTCTATTCCCGAAGAGTAGGAAGTACTTTCTAAAATCTAGAGTGAAGCGGTGGAAGCGAGCATTTTTATTTGCTAAAAGGCTAGATGCCACATCATTCTGGAAGATAAGACGAAATCCCTTTTTCGGGTGGATCTGGCTGTCTGAGGTATCATAGCGGACAACAAGGGAAAATAAGGGTGAAAACTGATCTCCTATTTCTTCCAGCATTTCTGAAAAAGGTGCGCCTACTTCCACCTGATAATACTTGATATTCCTGAGGACATAACGAGCCTCCATCACAAAACGGGGAGTAAAACCTCTTCCAATCCTCAACTGGAGCTCCTTTTTTTCGTATGTAAATTCGGTCTCATCATCAGTATCAGAATCAGGCCCTGTACCGTAAAAATAGTAATTTATATATTTATCGTATTCAGCTACGAAATCAAAAGAGAGTGAATATCTTTTACTCTGGCGAATTTCTATATCAGGAATAGAAAAAGCAAAGATATACCACCTCTCTCCTTTGCTTGAATTAAAAACAACCAAATCAAAGGATTCTCTCCAGGTGAGATAATTCACAAATTTTGCTCTTCCCCCATACCCAAGGCCAATGTCCGTGTCATACATCAGAATCGGAAAGGCACTGAAGGATTTTACCGTATCTAAATATTCATTTTCCTGGGCGGCGCAAGCGCCTTCAGGAGAGGAATTAGAACTTTCAGAGGAAGCATTAGCATTGTCGGTAATAAAGAGTGAAAAGAAAAATGTTATTAATAATGACGGGAGTAATCCTTTTGCCATTTTCCCCTCCTTTATTCTTTAACTTAATTGAAATCCTTAAAAACTTCAATTTTATCTCGGATACTTAGAAGTTAAAATGTCTGAGTAAAATTGGGGCCTGGCCCCATTTTTTACTGGCCCCATTTTTTAGTCCCATTTTTGAGCCTAATTTCAAGCAATAGAGGCTGCTCCCGTTTTTCATGTGTACTATACAGAAATTGGGTACACCTTTTTCTGAGCGTGGTCTCTCTGGAAAATAGACAGCTTAAAGAGAATAAAAGAGATTAATAGAGAATTAAATAACCACTTAAATATGTTCTTACCTGCTGACATGGTGGAGATGAACCGCCACCAACGTTTGAGAATGCTCTTCCGTGAATAGAAATATTTATTTATTCTACTGAAGGCTTCGAAGACTTCATCTGGAGTAACGCGTTTCGGTTTAAAGACAAGATGGTCGCCCTCATAATGAGATAAGTCCTTGTCAAATATGCGCCCTTCTGATTCTACTTGTTTATGGAATGGCGTTCCGGGAATCGGAATAGAAATTGAGAGGAGGATGGAGCTCGGGTCAATCTCATCAAGCTTCTTGGGCAGACTTTTATAATACGCAGGTGTATCCTCATCAAGTGCCAGCATCAAGCCTGTAAAAGTCAGAATCCCGCGCTTTTTAAGCTTTTCAAAAAGCTCCTGGTACTCCTCCACCTTATTCTGCTTCTTGTGGACAGATGAAAGGCTAGGTTCATTCAGAGACTCCAGTCCAATAAAAGCCATTGCACCGCGAGCCTTAACCAACAAGTCCACAAACTCATCGTCGTGGAGACAATCAAAGCTAAACTGTGTTCCCAATCCCCAGAGCTTAATTTTCGCAATTTCTTTTAGAAGTTCCTTGGCGTAACCCAAATCGCCTCCGAGATTATTATCAAGAAGCATGGCCATTTTGCGTTTACGGAAAGGAAGCTTATCAGTGGCAGTTAGGTCACGAATCACATCCTCGATCGGTCGCAGGCGATACGGAGTGGGGTTGATCGTCAGCTGACAAAAACTGCACCTGTACTTGCATCCGCGTGTTGCTTCAGTTACCACAGGAACTGCAAAGTCTGATTCAATTAAGTCATAGCGGGGTGGAGGGATGTTTTCCAAAGATGGTCCCACAGGAGCTTTATAAACCTTCTTCAGCTGGCCTTTCACCATATCTTCAACAACCTGAGGCCACACGGGTTCTGCCTCTCCCACGACCACCGAATCAAAATGGGGTATCACTTCTTCCGGAAATGTGGATGGATATCTTCCTCCTGCTACGACTATCTTCCCCAGCTTCCTAAATTTTTTCGCCACTTCATATGCGTGCGGTGCACAGTAATCCATAAAGCTAAGACCAATGAAATCTGCATCTGTGCTGTAATCAATAGGACGAACCATCTCATGGAGAAGGTCTACTTCAACTATAGGTGGAGTTAAACCCGCCACCAGGGCACCAGATAGTGGAGGAGCTGGAGAACGGGCAAAATAAGCCTGGTTCTCTCCAAGATTCTGAAAAAGGACGATTATCTGTAATTTTGGTTTACTCATTTTATACCTCCTTTTTATCCGCAAGTTTATAAGCTATTCTTTGCATAGCTCCCTCAGCTAACCAGGGAATGAAAACTTTAGAAAATTTCAAGGCTTTGCCTTCAAGAGTGAGAACCAAATCCTGCCGTTCATTTTCAATTGCATTGACTATAGATCTTGCCACTTTTTTGGCTGGAACATAGCGACCTGCGGGTCGACGGGCGCCACCCACTTTCTTCTCAACCCTGAAAAAGTTTGTCTGAGTATATCCTGGATAGACAATCATTATAGAGATACCACTCGTTGCCAGCTCAGCTCGAAGACTCTGGCTTAGAGCTACAAGAGCGGCTTTACTCGCGCAGTAAGCTCCCATGTAGGGAACACCATGCATTGCTGCCACAGAAGCGATGTTGATAATTAATCCCCCTCCTGTCTTTTTCATATGGGGCAGGACTTCCAAAATAAGATTAACAGAGCCAAAAAAATTTACTTCCATTACTGAGCGAAAGTCGTCTAATGCAGTCATTTCAGCTTTGCCATAAACTCCTATGCCTGCATTGTTTATCAGTATGTCGATGCCGCCAAGATGGTCCACACACTTTTTAACAAGCTTGATAGCATCTTCCCTATCTGAGACATCGCAGGGTATTAAAAGGGGAGCCTGGACATCAGGAAAAGCATCCTTTATCTCATCAGACACTTTTCTCAGAGTCTTTAGTCTGCGGGCTGTTAACGCCAAAATGGCTCCCCTCTTGGCCAATTCAATGCACGTAGCTCTGCCGATGCCAGACGATCCCCCTGTTACGAGGACTCTTGAACCTTCTATTTTTGCCATTTTATAGCCTGTTCCTGATACTATGCGTCTCTTTATTCATGGATTTTTAATTTTTCTGCCTCTCACTGATAATATAGCCCCCCAGAATTATAAGTTGTCAAAAAGTTGTTAAGAGTTTGTTAAAAGTGTGTTAAAAAAGGCAGGAATATAAGAAAATGAGGATTACTGTACCTATATTTTCAATGTGTTCTATTCTTCCATAGCGTAACAATAAGAAAAATCCCTCCACTGAGACACAGCAAATTTATGAAAATATTCATAACAGCCTCTCCTACTCCAAGGAGATAGATTCCATTTTGAGTGTTAAAAGAAACATCCAGAAGCCCGAGAAATATAAGCGAACTCCCTCCCAAAAGGGAAAATAAAAAGCCAAAAGGCGCCCTCTTAAACAAGCCAACTCCCCCGATAATCAATACTATAGCTAGAGATATATCAGCTACAGGAAAAGCTGATTCGAAGGCCATATAGATTTCCTCTAAGTGCGGATCACCTATTTTCACTAAATCCGCTGAAAAGAAGGCAATCCAAAAGGCAATTATTCCCACAGCTATTGCCAATTCCATAAAGGCAGCAATTCTTACTGATTTCGTATATTTAATATCCATTCTCTTTTATATCCATAAGGTTTAATAGGCCAGTAATCCCTGGCCTACATTTAAGTCTTTATTTGCTAGGTTCTTTTTTCGCTTCCCTTCTTTTTTTTATTGTGCTTCTCCCCATTTTCTCCATGATGGGGAGAAGAAAGAAAAAAATCTTGGGAAAAGCTACTCCGATTCTGCATAAAATTCCCATGCTGGTGGGGATCATCACTTCTGGCTTTTTTTTACGAACAGCTTTGAGTATTCCTTTTGCGGCCTGTTCAGGCTTTAAAGGCTTCCCTAGAAAAGAGAGAACAGCACTATCGAATAAAAGCTCATAATCATGTTGTGCAGTATCCACAGAATCGGGACAAACCACGGTAACTCCAACCGGAGTGCGGCGCAATTCTGCGTGGAGTGAAAGTGAATAGCCTCGAATAGCGTATTTTGTAGCGCTATAGACCGCTTCACCTGGCAATGGGACGACACCCCCTAACGATGCAACATTGACAATCTTTCCAAAATTCTGAGGTTTCATAATACCTAGAGCGGCTCGACATCCATGAATTGTTCCGGAGAGGTTTACCGAAAGTTGGCTTTGGACTTCATCCAAAGTAATCTTCTCCGCGGCACCAGGCTGAACGACTCCTGCATTATTAATAAGAATATCAACCTTGCCGTACTTTTGTCTGACTTTTTCCATGAGCGATTGCCATGATTCGGGGTCTGCGACATCATGTTCGACGAGCATTGTTTCCGCTCCCGAATCCTTCAAAAATGCCCCTAAATCCTCTAGCCCCTCTTTGTGGATATCGGTCAAAATTAAAATGGCACCATGCTTGGCAAAAAGATGCGCTGTAGCTGAACCGATGCCACCAGCAGCACCAGTTATAATTACCACTTTATCCTTGAGCATGAAATTATTCCTCCGCTTATCTTGAATTCATAAATAAGGATTATCCTATCTCAACCTTTTGGGCAATTTCCAGTAATTTATTTACGTAATTTTTTGGATCAGAGCCTGCTATCTCTGAGATATTCCTGATCGAAGCCGTATCAACAGGAACTAATCGTCCTTTGCTCCTGATTCTTACCCCTTCTCCCTCGGTAATCTCACCTAATAAGATTGGAGTCCAGTCAGCTTTAGCCGCTTCCTGGAGGAAGTTTTTTTCATTATCATGACTCAACGTAAAGCACAGCTCAAATTCCCCATGAACCGCGGCCAGAGTCAGCCACAGCGGCAAATTTTGAGCACTGAACACTTTTAAGGCGATCGGATGCAAAACTTGGTCCCAATTATCTTCCAGGACAAACTGGCAACTATTCAACCTCATAAGGGTATCTACTGTATGAATCACACCATCGCTCGTATCCATGCAGGAGCTTGCAAATTTCCTGATTATTTTTCCTTCTTTTATCCTGGCCAGAGGTTGATAGAATGGCTTTGGCAGCATAGAATCCTGCTTGGTTAACCGCAAAAAAGCATAGACGCTCCCTAAACCAGCAGGATGCGTAATATATAATTTATCTGCCGGCTTTGCTCCGATTCTTTTTATGACCGATTTTTGCGGAACAAGTCCTGCTGCGCAGCCAGAGAGGAACAATTCTTTTCCCTGGTTTGTATCTCCGCCCAGAACAAAGGTGTTTAGCTGCTGGCACGCATCAGAAACCCCCTCTGTCAGCTTTGTCATAAAGGCGGCATTCAATTCTGGAGGATAACTAATTGATATGAGCAGACCTAGAGGATCTGCTCCAACCGCGGCTAAATCCGAAAAATTTACCGTGGCCAGCATCCATCCTATAAGATAAGGATCATCGTACAATCCGCTCGTAATTTCTTCAACCAAAGCATCTGTGGTAATTGCCAGGTAATTATCACTCCCGCTTGCTATATCGATTAATTCCGCATCTGTTTCATGAATTTCATGAATTTTATGGGGAGCTTTGCGAAAATTCTTGGCAATTCTTTCAATCATTAAGTTTTCTAAAATATCTTTCATCATTGGCTCACCTCAAGATACTCATAAAAATTTGAGAATATTTTTTGTCTCACACCTGTGTTTTTTCAGGTCTAAATTTCAAAGCTAGCTCAAACAAAAAATAGAAAAAGACGATAAAAACCAGCCAATGGATCTTCAGAGTAATGACAATTGCGGCACAGTAAAGAATGAACGAACGAACAACGTTGGCTATTGGACTATGAGCTTTTTTTTCATCTCGAGTCTGATGTATCTTTACCTGAGCATAAGCATTAATCACCAGGGCAGCAACAAAAATAACGACACCAAAAATGTTAAGAGTGCCGATTGAAAGCATTGCCCAACCCGTGAGAATAGCCGCTGAGATGGCAACAAGATCACTGTAAACAGCAGCTGGCACCCATCCAAAAACAACAGGGAAAGTCCTGTATCCAGTCTTTTTATCTGCTGATATGTCCTTGAAATAGCCCATCACCACAAAATTGGCATAGCCAAAGAAAATTGCAAGCACCGCCAAAAAGAAAGCAAAAGAAGGAGAGTCCTCTAAGTTAAGGATTTGTCTGACACTATACTCTCTATCCACCAGCCGTCCCATAACAGGCAACAAAGCCACTATCCAGGAATTCCACAGCGGGCCTCCCCACCATGTTCTCTTTAATGTCGTATAGCTTAGCAAGCCGACAACTGCCAAAACTCCAAAAACTAAGATTACAGGATTCAAATATGTCAGAATTAATATGGCTAAGGTTAATCCTACAAGGCTCACGCATAAAACTTGCTTGCGTGAAATTACTCCTCTTATAAGGGGACGATAAGGGGAGGAAAGGGCATCGGTATCCATCTGGAAACAATCTGTAAGGGCCTGTCCTAACCCATAGGATAAAAACAAAGGAATAAAACCCAAGAAGATCCTGAAAATTCTTGAATCCTCAATGAACGAAAGCCCAACCAAACCTGCAGCTCCTGAGACAAAAATCAGATAAGGTCTCATTGTTAACCAAAAAGCTTTCCAAAAAGCTATGCTAAAGATGCTTGCGTACCGATTCTTAGCCATGATGTGTCCCTAGGGTAAGGAATTTACGTTTTTGAATTTTACTCATATTCCCCTTATCAAATGCAACTAGTTTCCTAAAGCATGCTTCATCATTGGCTTATTTTTAATGTCCCCTGAAGCAATTTTATCTTGATTCTCCGTGCAAGATAGACCTCTCCGTCAAGTTCCAAAGGAGTTGGAAAATCCGGTTTAATCTCGACTTCCCTGGCCATCCAAGATCGAGTTTTTGGTAAGCCCGTGAACTTCCCGCGAGTTAAAGCGATAATTGTTTTTAGTCTAGCGAGTATACCCATCCTTTCACAAAGACCAACACCCAGGTAATCACTCTGAGAACTAATGTTGAAATCGTAGCAGAAATTACCGCTGACATGAGGATTGATAACCGCACTCAAGCTGGTGACTTCTGTAGAAATCTTTCTATTCTCGACTTTTATCTTTGCTGGAACATTTTTTGCAGCAAACAGTGTCCTTAGAGCGGCATACCAGATGGTTCCCATCACCCACTTAGATTTCATCCACTTTATAACTTTATCTTTCGAATTAAACAAATAATTGGCTTTAGCAATTATTCCGATACTGCAATTGATGATAAAATATTTTCTGTTCCATCTCCCGTTCTTATCCTCGTAGTCAACCTGTCCTACGTTATGATTTGCGGCATTTTCATAATCAAGTTTTAACGGAACTTTATTATTGAGATATTTGTCTTCAGAGAGAGGCTTATGAAAATCATTGCTTGAACCTAAGCCTATAGCTCCCAAGGTCAACTGACTTCTCTTTTCTTTTTTCAGTTGCATTATTTGATTCAATAAAAAATTTATTGTCCCATCTCCGCCAACGCCAATTAATACTCGTTCTCCTCTATCAAACTCGCTCGGCAGCCTTTTGCTGAAATCTTCAAAATCAGAAATTAGAGTATAATTTCCTCTAAAATATTTGCCTTCAAGTTCGGATTTATACTCCTCCCACTTTTTAACACATTTACCGCCGTTTGAATACTTGTTTAAAAGTACGATCATTTTCTTGCTCCTTTTTTTCAGTTCTCAATTTATCCACTTTTCATTGATAATTTAGCTCCCCTAAGGGCAGAAGTTGTCAAAAATTTGTTAAGAGATTGTTAAAAGTTTGTTAAAAAAGGCAAGATTATTGAAAAGTGAGGAAAATGATGGAAAACCAAGAAAAAAAGTACGGAAAATGTGCGGAAAATGGGGCCTGGCCCCATTTTTACTAGAATAGGGAAAATATTTTATTTTTGAAACTTGTAGCCAGACCAGGGAACTGTGATTAGATGAGCAGGCTTAGCCGGACTACTCTCGATTTTTTGTCTAAGGTGATGGATAAAAGTATCGATTGTCCTTGTGGTCGGAAATTTGTCATACCCCCATACCTCATTAAGAATAGTTTCCCGGCTAACAACTTCTCCTTCACAAGAAATAAGAAGCTTAAGAAGACCGAATTCCTTAGCAGTAAGGTAAAGCTCTTTCTTTCCCTTAGATGCAATCTGCTTTTTAAAATTTATGTAAACATCACCAAAAGTGTATTCTTCAATTTCTGCTGCTTCGGGTTTAGTGCGGCGAAGCACAGCATTTATCCTTGCTAGAAGCTCTTTTGTTCCAATAGGCTTGATGAGATAATCATCCGCTCCAAGCTCCAAACCCAAGACCTTGTCGATCTCCTCCTTTTTCTCGCCTGTAAGCATGATTATAGGTGTGATTATCCCTTTTGCTCTAAGCCGCTTGCATATTTCCAGCCCACTTAATGAGGGAAGTGTAAAATCGAGAAGAACAAGGTCAATTTTTTCCTGACAGGCCAATCGAAACCCTTCTTCTCCATCACCAGAAGATACAACCTTAAAGTTTTCTGATTCCAGGAAAGATTTAAAGGTTTCAAGCAGAGCTTTATCATCTTCGACGATTAATATTTTTTTCATGGCTTTGAAAAGACAAGACTAAAAGTGCTGCCCTTATGCTGTTGACTCATGACTTCAACCTCTCCTTTATGAGCTTCCATGATATGTTTGACAATCTTCAATCCCAGTCCAACTCCTTTTGGACTATGCCGGCTCGCTTCAGCGTGCCTATAAAAACCCTCAAAAATCTTTTCTATCTCTCCGGTTGGAATTCCAATTCCTTTATCTTCAACCTGAATTTCTACCTGTTTTTCCTTCTCGACGACTTGAATCTTTATATCCTTTTTATCTGACGAATATTTAATAGCATTATCTATGAGATTGGTCAATGCCTGTTTTACAGCATCCTTATCTATTTCTAAAAAAAGAGGATCCCCAGGTAAATTTGTCTTGAGAACAAATCCATCTGATTCCAACCTGTACTGGAAAAGCTTCGTTGTTTCTCTAACAACTGACTGAATTTCTTCTTTCTGAAAATTATAGGTTTTTGCCTGTTGTTCAATTTTTCCAAAATCGAGGATGTTATGAAGGAACCGGGAAAGACGGCCGCTTTCATCAGCTACAAGGCTTATGAGCTCATCCTGTTTTGCTTTGTCTTTTATCTTTCCTGCCTGGAGCACTTCGGCCAGTCCTCTGATAGAACTCATCGGTGTCCGGAGCTCGTGGGATACGGAGGAGACAAATTCAGTTTTAAGACGATTAAGTTCATCCAATTTTTCTCTCTCTGCCCTTTCTTCAAAGACTTCTTCCTGAAGTCTGATTCTCTCCAGGTTTAAAGCCAGCTCTTGGGACATTGTTAATAAAAGCTCAAGGTCATCCCGAGTATATCTTTCTCCAGATTTTTTCTTTCCCATTAAGATATAACCAGTCATAGCGGCCATCCTGAAAGAAAGAGGGATAATTAACTCTAGATTTTTTTCTTCAAGGAAGGACTCTTTCGAAAAATCCACACTTTCTTCTGTGCGGACCGCCTTTTTTCTGGCTAATATCTTTTCTGAATAGAGACTGAGAGAAGTCATAGAGGCAAGGTCCTCTTTTCCATTTTTGGCAATAAATAGCTTCCTTTTTCCGGAAACGAATAGATAGATAAACACTCCGATATGCTCCATCGGCAAAGTTTTCTTTATCTTTAAAAGGAAAAAATCAGTTAGATGGTCACTGCTTGCCATCTTATGAGCGCTTTCGTTGAAACTGAGAATACTCTTTCTGTAGTCATAACTCATGCGGAAAAACGCTTTATCTACAAATGCTTGAATTTTTTTCCGTGCGGGATTAAAGGCAGCAGCAGCCACAAGAGCTCCTATCAAGGAGACAGTCGTTTCTCGAGCAGAAAAGAATTTAGAAAAAATATTACCAAGCAGATAAACAGAAAAGAGATATATGCTGACGGTGAAAACTGTGAGTATGGAATAGACAATGCTTCGATTGATAACAAGTTCTATGTTCATCAATTTAAACCTAACAATGGAAAAGGCGAAGGCTAGAGGGATAAAGATAAAAAAAGCGTTGGAAAATTCCTGTGACATTAAGGGGTCAATTCCTACAGCCAGGGGAAGCTGGTATAACAGAATAAACGGGGCCAGGCCAATAAAAAGGCCATAAAAAATCCATTTTATCTGAGCCTTCTCCTCCTCAAGGACAGCTTTCCTGTAGCTCCTAATCAGATATAACATGGCTGCAAGGACAATCAAGACAAGATATCCACGAAAGACATAAAAAGCGGATTCGTAGATCCGATGGGCCTCTATTGAAGAATTCAAACCCGACTGAAGAAACGTAGTCTCTAGGATTCCTATAAAAATCAGAGCTGGAAAATAAATAAGGAGCTTGCTTATCTTGAGCTTTCTCTTTGAAAATGAAAGAGAAAAATGAAGCAGAAGAGCAGCAGCCAAAGGATAGCAAAGATAGTATAAAACTCCAGGGATGTACGATAGCCAGTCTTTTCTTAAGCAGTAGAATCCTCCGCTTATGATGACAGCCGAGGCGAAAGAAAAAGATGCCCAATAATAGATGCGCGCTCTTATATCTTCTGCGCGGAGAAGAAAAACCACGATGGCGATAATGAAGCAGAAAATGCCTATTAAGAGATAAATTAAAGGAAAAAAACTCCGAGAATAGTAGTAAACAAATTTGGCTTCTTTTTTCTCTATCTTGCCGTCGATTTCGATAACGAAAGTTGATTGTTCACCGAAGGTTTTCTGGCTCAGGATGAATTCCATGTCCATTTTTCGTTCAATCCTTATGTCATCTACCTGAACGAGCTTTGCATCTTTCTTTTGAATGAAATCTTTTATTTCAAGAGGAAGACCGCGGCGCTGGCGAAGCAAAGAAAATCCATAGACACTTATGAGGATGATGAAAAATCCAGCGGTAAGAGAAAGCAAAAACGGGATTTTTTTCATATTTCGCTTATCCCTGATGCTCGGTCAAAAATATAGCATCTTGCTGAGGACAATGTCAATGAGAGTTTGCTGGATGCAAGAACTTCGTTATGCGTGAATAGAAAAAGTGGCCTGTCCCCTTTTTTCTCGTTATTCGTGAAGAGAAAAAGTAGCCTGCCCCCTTTTTTTGTCCCCTTTTTTTGTCTTCTTTTTTCAACTTTTTTGAAATTGGCCTGGGCTCAGACCTTATCCAAATGAATGTCAGAGGGTCAAAGGGCAAGAAAAGTACATTTCCAGCTGACAAGGCCTGACTCCATATACAAGATGCTTGACAAAATGTAGTTACAATAAATATTATTCCGATGTAGTTATTGTAATCACAAAAAAGGTGAAGAAATTATGAGGTCACTACGTGTTGGCATTCGCGAAGCTAAGATAAATCTTAGCAAGCTGCTAAAAAATGTCCAAAAAGGCAAGGAAATTATATTAACCGATCGAGGCAAACCTGTAGGCAAGATTGTTCCTATGCCCGCAGATTCTCTGCCTTTAGCTGAACGCATTTATGAACTTGAAAGGCAGGGCTGGGTTGAGCCTCGAAAAAAGAAGACGATGAAAAAACTCCTTATTCCCATTCCAATTCCGGATGAACTTGCCCAGAAATTCCTCCAGGAGGATAGAAATCAATGACGAAAATAGTTCCTGTCGCTGTTTATTGGGACTCCTCAAGTGTTCTTTCTGTCCTCTTCGAAGATTCCCACAGTAAAGAGGCTTTGAGCTGGTTCAGAAAAGATGGAGTCCATCTAATCTCAACTTTAGGCTATACCGAGGTTTGTGCAGTGATATCCCGGATTAAAAGAGAAAAGCTTGTAGCTGATATTCTAATAGATGTGGCGTTTAGGGCATTGAAGACAGGGCCATGGAGGCATCTAAATATCTGGCCAGAATGGGAAAAGCTCAGGGCCTTTTCTCAGAAATGGTCATTAAGAGGTACGCACCTCTGGCACTTAGCCACGGCAAAAGCACTTCAAAATCAGATCCCTGAATTGAAAATATTAACTTTTGACAACAGGCTAGGGATTGCCGCTAAAGGAGAAGGATTACTGGCTAAATGATTAGGTCCAGAGCATAACTCTCTTCACGCTCAGAATTTTTATTTCCCTAATACAGATTTGATCTTGCTTTTATCCCGCTTGAGGAACCTGGACAATTTTTCTGGGCTGATTTTTTTCTTTTTATAAGCCTCGATGGCCAAGCTCTTCATCCGACTGGAGAGAACCACTCCTTTCGCTCCCTTTCTTAGTCTATCCTCTTCAGTTAACTTTCCAAAAAATACTTCCTCGTAAGGAGATGGGTCGAGCTTCTGATATTCCTCGAATTTGGAGCGCGAAAGGTATTCTAAGTCCTTAAGCGTTCGAAGCATGGCGATAGCACTTACTCCGAAATAACGCTTAAGGTAAAGAACATCCGTAAAACTCAGTTTCTTTGAATGAAAATCTTTATCGATTATCTTTTTGACCTTTCCAGGATGTATCAGGAAACGGACCGCAAAAGTTTGAGCAAACTTTTCGCGGGGATGGTAAAGAGAAACGTACTCATCGATAAAAATATCTGGATTGTCGATTATTGGTCCGGCGTTTCTGTCCTTGAGGTAGTGGCAGTATTCATGGGCTGCTATTAAAGCTTGCTGGCCGATGGTTTGATTGCTGTTTATTAAGGCGAAAGCCGCTCTTTCTACCTCAAAAAAGATAAATATACCCGAGATGTTCGATTTCTCTGGGATGGGCTGTCTTATGATATGTAATCCGTTAAGCTCAAGGAGAGAAAAAATGTCCCGGACAGGTTCGTCTCCAAATCCTATCCTGCGCCTTTCTTCATCCGCCATTCTCTCTGGTGATATATAGGCATATAGAGGACCGGGCTCAAGGCGGCGACCTGTCAAATCTTCAAGATGAATATATTCTTCACAATATTTTTTGAATTTTTTAATTTCCGCTTTCGCTTTTTCATCCAGGCCCTCTGCTTTTAGAATAATCTTAAAAGTTTCTTCTTTTTCCTTCAAGAAATAGGAAACGTCTTTTCTAAAGTAATCGGCCAGGGCAGTTAAAGTTTCAAGGCTTGGCATTCTTTTTCCCAACTCAAGGAGGGAGATGAATTCGCTAGACAGGCCCACGCCTTTAGCTAAAGCATCCTGGGTGATCCCGAGCTCTTCCCTTTCCCGTCGGAGTCTTGTTCCTAGGATTCCAGGCATTATTTGCTCAGGTAAATGATTATTTTTAGCCAATATAACTCTGAGTTATAAAATTGTCAATAATTCGTTAATTTTATTACTCAGAGCAATAATTTTATGCAAAATCTGGGACAAAGCTTATTTTTTCAAATATCCACATCAATCCCAAGTTTCATTTCTTCAGCTCGGCGCAGCACAAGCTCAGCAACAGATACGTCTTGAACTGCCAGGCCCACAGACTTGAAGAAGGTCGTCTCCTCTTCTGATTCCCGACCAGAAATTTTACCTGCTGCCAATTCTCCTATCTCTCCGTGAATATGCTTATCTGAAATGAGGCCTCCATCTATAGAAATTATTAAATCCCCTGCTTCTGCAAGTGCCGCCTGACGAGAATCAACTATAACTTTGGATCGGACTACGGTGCGTGCTGGAATTTCCTGCATTTCGGGCTTATAAGAACCAACACCGTTTATGTGGACACCGGGCTTAAGGTCAGAATCTTTAAATACAGGTCGAAAAGAAGTAGTAGCTGTGCAGATAATATCAGCTTCTCTGACAGCTTTCTTGGCTGATCCAGCTACAAAAATATCTTCAGGAATTGGGCTTCCTTGTTTTTTCATTTCTTCAACATAAGCGCTGGCGGTTATGGGCACTGCATCATAAACCCAGACTTTTTCGATGGACCTAACTGTACAGACCGCTTCCAATTGGGTACGGGATTGAGTCCCTGCTCCAAAAATAGCGACGACGCGGGAATCTTTCCGGCTTAACAGATCTGTAGCGACACCCGAAGCAGCTCCTGTGCGCAAAGCTGTAAGATAAGTACCGTCCATAACAGCCGTAGGCAGACCTGTCTTGGCGTCAACTACAATCACTACGGCATGAACAGTGGGGAGCTTTCTCTTTTGATTTTCCGGAAAAACAGAGACAATCTTAGCCCCCATGGCATCGCTATCCACTAAATATGCTGGCATGAAAAGAGTCACTCCCTTTCGCTTTTCCACTGGAACCTGCGCCCGCAAAGGCATCTCCGCCTTCCCGGAAGAGAGCTGGATGAAGGCTTTTTTAACCGTTTCTATGGCTTCGGCCATGTTCACAGCTTTTGCCACTTCGTCTCGAGTAAGTATTTTTAATTTCATCGTACTACACCACCCTTTTTTCTCCTTCTTTTTCTTTTTTTTCAAACCGGTCATAAGAAAATGGTTTCAAGTTAAAATCAGTGTGACCATCGAGGATGAGTTGGCTCAGGATAAGGCCTACTGCTGGTGCTTGTTGAAAACCGTGACCTGAAAAGCCTATGGCCGCAAAGAGTCCTTTAAAGCCCGTCGCTTCACCGATTATCGGATTATCATCAGGAGTGATAGTATAAAGTCCTCCCCACCCCCGCAAGATCCTAGCCTTCTTCAGGATAGGAGCACGGCGAACTGCGGCCTCGACAACCTTTTCTAAAAAATCCCGGTCAGTATTAAGATTGAAACTCGATGGCTCATTTGGATCACTCATCCCCATGATAATGCCTGGCTCGTAACCACAGAAATAAAAGGTGACATCCTGATCAATGACCATCGGAATAGGCTTGGGAATGGCATCAAAGGATTTAGTCACAAATACCTGGCGGCGGTAAGGTTTTACGGGCAAGTCAAGCCCTGCCATCCTGGCAACTTCTCCTCCCCAGGGCCCGGCTACATTAACCACAGCTGGCGCCGAGATTGGGCCTTTGGCTGTCTCGACCCCCTGAACTCTTCCACCCTCGATGCTTATGCCAGTTACTTTTGTCTGCTCTTCGATCCGTACACCGAGCTTTCTCGCAGAATTCGCAAAACCCATTGCTGCAAGGTAAGGATCTGCACAGCCATCCTTTGGACCAAATGTTCCGCCTTTCAGATCGTCAACATTCAAGTAGGGCCAGCGCTTCTTTAATTCCTCAGGGGAAAGCACTTCTACCGGGACATTGTGTTTTCGTTGGGTTTCAACATCGGATAAGAAATCATTCCAAGTCTCTTCTTTCTGGGTTAAAAAAATATAGCCTACCTGGCGAAATTCAATATCGGCGCCGAACTCTTCCTCAAAGCGTTCATACACCCGAACAGATTCCTGTGATAAGCGAATATTCGCAGGATTAGAGAATTGCTGACGGAAGCCTCCGACACTCAATCCAGTAGAAGCCTGTGCAAGAAGGTCCTTTTCCAACACAACGACATCTGATACACCTCTCTTGGCCAGGTAATACGCTGCACTGACTCCCATAATGCCGCCGCCGATGATGGCGACTTCGGCTGTTTTCTTCCAGCTTTTCATGCTTAGCCTGACTTGTATAAAGCTTCTCGTTTTCCGTTCTTCAGGATAATATTTTGCCTTTAAATAATTTCCGCTGTTTTTTCTTTCTTGTAACTTTCAGCCATCGCCAACCGTTCGCCAACCGGAGGATGAGAATAATAAAGAAGCTTTACCCACCACTCTGGATAGGCGTTTGATAGATTCCGGTCTGCGAGTCCAGCCATAGCTGTCATAAACGCTTTTTTATCTTGAATGCTTTCCAGGGCGTATCGATCTGCCTTTTTCTCAAAATAGCGAGAGATAGCATTGCTGAAAGGGCTAAAAAGAAAGATTGAAATTCCCCCTGCCAAGATCACAAAAACGGGAAAGAGGGAAAGGTTCCAGCTTGTCGAGGAAAGAAACTGGGTAAACATCGATCTCATTACCAAGTTTAGTATGAAAAAAGCAACCACTCCCTCCAGAGTCCCGATAACTATATTTTTCCAGATATGCTTGTTTTTATAATGCCCCACCTCATGAGCTATTATTGACTCAATCTCCGGGACTAACATGTTTTCCATCAAGTTATCTCCCAAAACAACGCGTCTTGTTTTACCCAATCCCGCCAGAAAGGCATTTTCCTTCTTTGTCTGCTTGCTCATATCTTCTTTAAAAAAGCCGCTGCTCCTTAAACCTCCTTGAGATAGGATTCTCTCCAAAGTGTCCGTCAGTTCCTTATTCTCTACAGGAGTATATTTGTTGAAAATCGGAAGAATAACGACTGGAAAAATCGTAGCCATGATAACGCTCACCAAAGCAAAGGCCAATCCCGCACTAAGCCACCAGTTTTGAGGGTATACTGCCATGATCCAGAATAGCAAGCCAAGCAAAATGAGCATTAGAATAAATCCGACAAAGAAGCCTTTAGTCTGTTCCCAGAGCCAACTCTTGACCGTGTGGTTTGAGAAATTCCATTTATGTTCATGGATATAACTTGAGTAAAAACTAAGCGGAAGACCAAAGAATACTAATATTATCTGAAAAGCCAGCACATAAAGGATAAAAGTCAAAATTATAGAGTTTCCGATGTTAAGGTTGGCTAGCCAAGCACTTAATCCACTGAAATAAAAGCCGAGCAAAATAACAAGCGAGAGAGCCATACCGGCGAGTCCCAGCAGCCGCTTTTCTTTTTCATAGCGTTTTGCTTGGAGCTGTTTTTCTTTGTCCAGTAGGGGGTGAATCGTGTTCATAATAGATTCAATCTGAAGCTTATACTTTGGGTTCAGGCTTTTTTTATTAATGGGGCCAGGCCCCATTTTTTTAATTCCGAGAAATGTTTACAGAGACGTACCTTTTTTCAGTTCGCAAAGAACTCAAAAAAAGGATAAATATGTCTACGGAGATAGTCCCCTGTTCAGATCCCATATATCTACTCTGGCCTTTTTGCCTTCCATAGAGAAGATAGAAGGATTCCGACACCCACAGCAATAAGTATCAGCGGCCACCAATTTGACCATCCGATGACGAAAGAGCCGCCGATGAAGACGAGAACAAAGCCTCCGATCAGCTTTCCTGTTATATCCCGGCGATAAGAAGGACTTATACTCCTGATAATTGCCTCAAGGATTAAAATAACACCCAATCCCATTAAGAAATATTGCCACCAATCGCCCCAAGTGATGTAATCCATCGTAGCCAGGAGAAAAAGCACTCCTAAGAGAATGAGTATCAAACCTCCCGTAATACCTGAGAAAGGATCACGTTTATGCTTTTTCTCCTCAGAGATGCTCTCTTTCTCTTGGTTTTCTTTATCTTCGGACATCTTTTGCCTCCTTGAATAATTTCACGACGTTTAACACTAAGATAAGCTGCAGTTGCTTATCTGCCTTAACTCAATTACTGCTGCTCAGTTGCAGTTGCTAAATCTCCGTTATTCGGTTGTTATAACTCGCCAATAGCATCATCGTGGGCCAGCTACATTACTTTATCTGATATTCAGTATCTTTGCCAGGTTGGCACTCGGATCGATAACTACCTCAATTTTCCCCTCGCGTGAGGTAAAAAGAGTCGTCACACCAGGCCCATGGCCTGCCACTGAGCTTCGGCTATGGGATATTACTCCAACAGAAACAGCACCTTCCTGATAAATTCGGCCATAAGTATGGTCAGCATTAATTATGGCCACGATATCCCCGAAGCGAAGCGATTCCAGATTATACTCCTTAACGGTTTTTTCATCGAACAGTTGAATATCGTAATCACCCCTGTAGACATGTGATCGACCAAGTCCTGAGCCCATGATTCTTGCCGGGATGCGGTGTGTTACTGATATGCGCAACTTCCCTTTTTCTGTGACTCCCATTCCAGATTTTGTTAAGGCTTCTAAAAGGAGGGGACTCATGTTTATGGCCTTAACTCCTTGGATGTTCTTTAATTCCATCCCCACTCCAATAGCATAAATCCGCATCTTATCCCCTATTGCTAGCTTTCTAAAAACTTCATCATCAGGAAAATCAACCATGACATGCTCAGCGCCTCCATGCTTGCCGACTACCCAGCCCTCTGCTCCCTTAGCTTCGCCTGTTAGAACCTGAACTTTGTTCCCGATACAAGATAGCCCGTTTAGTCCCCTGCTTTCATAGCTTGCGCCGCCACCACCCCTGCCTGGATTGTGAAGGGATACAGCGGGTTCAACGTGGTCTCCAGCAAGACGAACAGCAGAATCTCCAGTCCTGAAATTATAGGTAATACTGCCTCCTCCTGGGAACACGGTTATTTTCCCTTGGGGGTCAATTTCGTAAGGTGGCTCACCAAATCCTGGAGGCGCGATAAAGCCCTGCACAGCCATCATCACCAATTGCCTCTGGTTATATTCAACTGGCTTAAGGGAAGCTGATTTGCCTTCTGCTGCTGAAGTCACAGTATGCAAAAAAGAGATAAGAGTTAAGGCAAAAACCATAACAAATGCTGTGAGGATAATTTGTCTTAAGGTCTTTTTAGAAGGAGTTTTTTCCATTTTAATCTCCTTTAGTTTTTGAATAGTACCCACGAATCTTTTTTCTCAGAATTTAAGACCACTTATTTAGAAATTCAAAATCTTCAATTTTTCCGATTGCCCAACTTCTTAGTTGCAACAAAGTGAGAAGAATGGATACTCCAAGCAATCTTCCGTGGCATCA
>WVZK01000085.1:0-4868 GCA_011772475.1 Candidatus Aminicenantota bacterium
TAATCCAGCTTTTTCCATTAATTTCTTCACAATTTTAATAACCTTAATATCCGCAATATCAACAGACACATCTTTTCCTTCCGTATCCAAAAGAAGAAGTGAATTCGGTTTAACTGTTATTAATTCCCCTTGTATTTGTTGACCGTCCTTTTTTGTGACTAGGATCTTAGCTCCTCGCTTTTTAGCATACAGACTTGTTGGAAGCATCATTAAATAGAAGATAAGAAACAGTGCTAAGAATTTTTTCCCTTTGGGATTCATTTTTATCCCTCCTGACTGATGACAAACCAATATCACATGAAAAAATTGATGTCAATATTAGCTATATATGCTTTATTTTATGGCCTGTATTTAAGAGGAGATAATCTATGTCAAAAAGGTGTCTGGCGGGATATGGGTTAAGTGAAATGTAAATGAGAATTTAAGTCAGAATGATAGAAAATTACTGACTTTTCAATCCAGCCAGCCTCTTCTTTGCATCCTCAGCCTCAGCGATGCCACGATCAGCGTCTTTCCAGAGGTCGAGGAACTTCTCATAATGCTCTATTGCTTTGGCTCCTTAGTTCTTCTTTCATCAGAAATTGTTATCTATCCACAGGGCCTAAGTAGCGGTCGAGCCAGGCCAGGGTTTCCCTGATGAATTCGTTCCGGGGGGGGATATGGTCAGTTTCGTATAACTTCAGTTCCTTGTGTTCATTAGGAGTCCCTAAAAGATCAAACATAGGCTTTATTGATGTCTCATAAGGAAAGAGCGTGTCGTATCTACCGTTTATCATCAAGGTTGGAGTTTTTACTCGGGTCACATAATTAATTGGATGTGCTTCAGGACGAAAAACTCTAGGGATTAAGCCTCCTCCCACTAAAACGCTTGCTTCGAGACGTTCCTCCACCGCAGGGATGATCGCTCCGAGCCATCCTCCCCAACTCAACCCGTAATAGGCAAGCTTGTCGCTGTTTATATCCTGACGGGTTTCCAGATAGTCGATGCATCTTTTCAAATCTTTCACCAATTGAATCAGGTATTCAGTGTATAAATGTGAACCCCAATTAACTCCGGAAAGCATTCTAGTCAAAGCATTATCTCTGCGTTCCATAGTTCCTTTATAGACAGGATAGAGAGCAGCCCGACCATTTTTCACTATAAAAGAAAGGAAAACCATAAATTCCATATCGCTTTCAAGTTCTTTACTCGAATTCCGAAATATCGCTTGTACGCCAGGAAAATAAATGACCGTCTGATAGGGTGGCTTAATGTTTTTGGGAAGAAAAAGAATGGCGATTATCCGTTCATCTCCATAGGGAGCATCAAAGGTTATCCTCTCTTCAATCCAATCTTCAGAGCTTTCATCCCTCGATTCCACCTGCGCGCTCAACTCAGTTTTATCGTAAGAAAATTGCTCTTTGTAAACCTGAAAAATAGAATCCGAAACTGGCTTTTCTTTATAAAAATCCATAGTTTCACCAAACTCTAAAAAACTAAACGCTGATTCGGGGATTTTCTCTGGCTCAGGATAGAGAGCACACCGGAATCCGTTTTTAGAAGAACGGTTAAAGGGAGGAGCTTGACTCAAATAATGGAACATATAAGTATTATCGTTCCAGGCACCGCCTCTGATTAATCTTCCACGTTGGGTTTCGTTCCAGCACCATTCTCTCACATTGCCCGCCATATCATAGGCTCCGTAGGGCGTTAGGCCTTGAAGACTCCCCACCGGAACAGGGCCTTTACCTTGAAAATTACTGAAAGGAGCAAGAATTGCGAAACCTCCGAGTTGAAACCACATGATCATAGGAGTATATTCACCTTTGGCAATACCCCAATGATATGCTGTGGGCAGACTTTTACCCGAGAACTCTGCGTATGCTTCTGCTTCGTACCAGCTGATGCCTGAAACTGGATAATCGTCCTGTCCCTCAGGATAATCCCCAGCTTGCCATGTGGAAGGACCAGGCCTGCCTGTTTGATCCACAAATTCTGCCATGGCTTCTTCCCATGTCAGGACCCTTCCATCCTTGATAAATTCCTGTTTCCAATATTCCCTGTTCCTGTATCCACCATTGTCTATGAATTCTTTGTATTGTTTATTCGTGACTTCATACCTGTCTATATAGAAATCATCGAATTCCCCTATACCAGTTTCCGCACCTTTTACCCGCACCATGCCCTCTGGGATGCTTCCTTTCTCATCCAGCACTCTCAAGAGGTCATAGGGAATTAACTGATTTTTTGGTACTAGAGCTATGTCCCATGTGGAAGATGCAGCCAAGACTGTCTCATAGCCTTCCTTTTCCATCTTCCATCTGAAGATTCCGATAGGTAATCTGATGTCTTCGATAGGCGAAACTCCCAGATATTCCCACTCATTGTCTGGAGTATCGTATTCTTTCATATAAATATCTGCCCCTGGAGGCTCTGTTGTGATGTTTATGTTAAAAGAACATCTTGAGATGAGCTCGATAAGCTTGGGATCATTCGGAATGTAGTCCTCCGCCTCTCCAGCAAGCCTGTAAGGATCGGTTAAATCCCTCCATTTTTCTTCAACGAGCCGCTCGATCTCTGGAAGAGCTTCTTCCCTGGCCCAGCGGATTTTGGCCTGACGGTTGAAGAACCAGACAGCTATAAGAGCGATAGCAAGGATTACAATGAGGGCAGGGATCACAACCCTTGGCTTGCGGATGCGACGAAGGAGTGTGCGCAGGTTTAATGCTCCCAATTCCTCTGCTTGTAGAATATCCTGATATTTCTTCAGATCTTTTAACATTTCGGCTGCTGATGCATAGCGGGATTCTGGCTTTTTCTTTAGGGCACGAGTTATGATTTGCTGCAATTCTAGGGGAAGATCGCGCTTTATTTCTTTGAGAGGTTTTGGTTCCTCATGCACAACAGAATAAAGAATCGATGCCTCTCTATCCCCTTTGAACGGCAACTGACCGGAAAGCATCTCATACATAACCACGCCCAATGACCAGATGTCCGAGCGGTGATCGACTTCTTGCCCTTTGGCCTGTTCAGGAGACATGTAGGCCACTGTTCCCAGAGTTGTCCCCTCTCTTGTCAATAAAGTTGCCCCCTTTACCTTGGCCAAACCGAAGTCCATGACCTTAGCCTGCCCTTTCTCTGTGACCATGATGTTGGCGCTCTTAATGTCTCTGTGGATAATGCCTTTCTTATGAGCTTCCTCAAGCCCTTCTGCTACCTGCATGGAAATATTCAGGGCGTCGTCAATTTCCAACGGGCCTTTATCTATTTTTGACTTTAAGCTCTGCCCCTCAACATATTCCATGGAGATGAAGGATTTTCCTTCCTCTTCGTCGATTTCATGGATAGTGCAAATATTGGGATGAGAAAGGGCTGCTGCAGTTTGAGCCTCGAGAACAAACCGTTCTTTGATTTCTTCATCCTGGATCAATTCAGGAGGCAGGAACTTGAGGGCAACGCTGCGTTTAAGCTTGGTATCCTCGGCTTTATAGACAATGCCCATTCCCCCTCTGCCTGATACTTCAATGATCTTATATTTGCCGACCAGTGTAGAACCGGGAAGTAGTTCCTCCATAGGTTTCAGGATGGTCCTGGTCTGTGAGATGAAGATTTCATCCGAAGGCTTAATGCTCATCCCGCATTTACTGCAAAAGATGGAATCATCCGAGATATCGGCCTGACACTTAGGGCATTTTATTCCCATTGTTCCCCTTATTTATTCGGCAAAAGAATAACAATTAATGAGAGAAGTGTCAAATTGGATACGCAAATGCTTTGTTAGGTATTGTGTATTTGAACAGAGGTTATTTCACACTGATTAGCTCATTGGGGGTAACGGGTGTCTTATATATGACCTGGGTAATCAAAGGGGAATCACTCTGCATACACAAGGAAAGCCAGCCCCTACCATGCAGTACAAGAGCCAGTCCTTCGCTTAACCTGAGAGAGAGGGAGAGAGGGGGAGGGGTAAAGGATTAATAAGGACTAATAGGTCAAGTCTGCATGGGTTAAATGGGGGATTTATATATATATAGAATTAAAAGAGCCATAATAGATGGGATTTACACCCTGTTTTTTACCCTATTTTGGGACAATAGGGGTACATATATATAGAAAAATAGATAGAAATGGGGCAACTTTCCTGAATAATATCCCACTTGCTTATTTGCCTATTCCTAACCCTGTTGGCATGGGTCGAGTAAGATGTATTATGTAAACTAGAATATGCACGATGGAGAAACAGATCATATGTTTTTTTTGTGGCAACGATATGAGGACAGAGCCTACCTTTTTGCCTATATAATTAGTTTATCTATTTTTATCTGCGTAGAGAAGCCAAGCAATAACCTTTTTGAGCATATATATAATGAACGGGGTAATGATGAGTTATGAGATGAGAGAAGAGTAGACTACCTTTCATAATGTTTTTATTTGAGAGATACAAGGGAAGGGTAATAACCTTTTGGGGTGTATATATAGATGCATAATAATATGTGAGATGGATTTGGGGTAGGAGAAGAAGGATTTATCTGGGTAAACTGAATTGAGGGAGTTATTCATATATATAAGCAATTGCCCCGATAATATCACTCACAGGATTTAGAAAGGCTCTTAGATAGGATCTATGAGGCTTATTATGGGAGTGTATATATAAGTGTTTGGTGTATTCAGTTAGAGTTTATTAGATATGCCCCGATCTATGGGAGTGTCTATCACGTTAGACTGCTAAGGGGGTATGGTTAAGAGATGTGGTGGCATATTGGAATGACCTCCACTTAACTTGACAGGCATTGTCAATTGATATCTAATTTATGCATCACAAACAGGGAGGGAAAAATGAAAAAACTACTTATGGTCATTCCTTTGGTCTTTCTGCTTTGTTTTACTT
>WVZK01000085.1:4888-6021 GCA_011772475.1 Candidatus Aminicenantota bacterium
GGCGTTTGAACAGGCACCTGAGGAGCCTGCGGTGGATGTGGAGGCTGAAAAAGTAGCGGTTAAGACAGTGCTCGACGAATGGATTCATTGCTTTGAGACTGAAGATATGGAGTCGGTTTCAAAAATCATCGCTCCTGATGATGATTTGGTAGTATTTGGCACCGATGCCGCCGAACATTTCATTGGCTGGGAACCTTTTAAAGAGTCGCTACAGAATCAATTTGATGCCGCCGAGAATGTGGATGCTTCAATCAGAGAGGAGGTCGTTAAAGTTCATAAGTCAGGTGAAGCTGCTTGGATTTCGTGTTTGCTGGATATGGAAGTAACATCTCTTGGTGAGTCTTTCAGTCTTGAAGGGATGAGATTAACAGGGGTGATGGAGAAGAGAAATGGAAACTGGGTTATCGTGCAGCTTCATGTATCTGTTCCTGTGGCAGGACAGGCTGTAAAGTATTAGAGACACCTCATCTTGATTCAGCAAGGTTTCTGAGTTATATCAGCAACTCGGCATGGAGCTTAAACCGAAGAAGGGAGAGAAGTAGAGGCTAATTCCGTCCAGACCTTTCTTACATACCCAAAGAAAAATAGAATATAAAAGCAATTTATTGATTACAAGGGAGGTTTTTAATGATTGTTAAAACTTCATATTTTGTGCCAAGCCGAAGACAGTTCCTTCTGAATGTTTTGCCTGCAGGAACATTGTTCTGCCTTGGATGCAGTAGTCTATTATTTTCAGCCCAATCAGAGGAAAGACCCAAGGCTCCACCTGAGAAACACAAATTCTTAACAGATTCGGGGATGAGCTATAAACAACTCTTTGAGTTTGCCTATCAAGATAGCTTTATTCCTCTTATCCAGAATCTTGCAAATGATATTGGAAGGGAGAAATTTATTGAAATGTTGAAAAAAGCCTCTTCTGAGACTGGAGCAAATCGTGCAAAAAACTGGGCAAAGAAAGTTCCAAAGAATGATTTAGTGACTTTTACCGCCTACTTAAGAAAACCAAGTCGATTTTGGAAGCATACTTGTACACATGAACTTATTAAAGATACAGCTAAAGTGGTTGAAGTAAAATATACTGAATGTTTATGGGCGACAATTTTTCGTGAAGCGAATTCTCCAGACATCGGTTA
>WVZK01000176.1:0-5985 GCA_011772475.1 Candidatus Aminicenantota bacterium
CGTTCATATGGACTACTTATTGTTTATACGTTCGTTATTTCGTACGATATTATAAATATTTACTGAAAAAATTGCAAGTATAAATTCTATATAAATTTAACTCCTTTTTTTCGTTTCTTTTCGCAGTAGAGTAAATCTTCGGTCCAATATTTCATATTTTTTATTAATAAAGGAATTTTTTTGGGCAGAAGAAGATAACACTTGATAATCAAGCTTACCGAGTCGTCACAGCGATCTTTACTCCTATGCCCGAAAACTAAAAGGAAAAATACTTAAGACTGGAGTTGATCCCACCCGACCTCTAATCAAAGGGAAAGAGGGCCACCACATGCCCTCCCCTAATTCAAGTCGACCAAAAGGCTCTATTAATGGCGCCCGAAGGTAGCAAGAGTATTTCTAAAACTAGGCTGGAAAGTTTTTTACTCGAATGAAGGGTGGAGTCGAGCTCATTGGTGATCCTTTTGTTTTCTTTGAATATATGCCCGATCTCACTTTGACATGTTCGCGGCACGAAAAAAGAAGAAAGTAGTGGAAAAATAAGAAAACGAACGGAAGGAATAATAATTTCCGATGAGTTGCGTCGTAGAAAAATAAATGCCGAGGGCCGGACTCGAACCGGCACGTTGGCTAACCAACGAGGGATTTTAAGTCCCTTGCGTCTACCAATTCCGCCACCCCGGCAAATCTTCCTGAATACGATGAGGCAGCTTTTTTCTCTTTTCAGAATATAGATGATTTCACGGTTTTTTTCAATGGGGCCAGACCTTTCAAACCTTATTATTTGTTAAAAAAATGCATTTCCTTTAGGATCAAACCTTTCAAACCCACATAATCTGGTAATAAACATAAATCAAATTTTAAAAACTCAATAAAATATAAAAGTTTGAAAGGTCTGACCCCAATCGAACTGAAATCAAATCAGTTGACTTGAATTTTGTTTAATATTAGAGTAATCATTATCTAATTACCTCTAAAGCTCAATAAAAACCTATGAATATTCAGACAGAGGATAGTTTCAGGATACTTCCAAAAAAATTGATTTCCTTCACTCTCGACTCTCTCAATCAGGTGGCCTATCTTTTTGTCAATCTCAAGATTGGCCCTAATGCTTTGAGTTTCATGGCTTTGATATCAGGTATAGGGGCAGGAGTTCTGTTTTTCCTTAGACATCCATTCTGGGCTGGAATTGCGATCGCCATCTGTGGATTATTCGATATCCTTGATGGTAAAGTTGCTGCAAATACAAACCAGAAAAGCCTCTTCGGTGCCATATTTGATTCCGCCTTAGATAGATACTCTGAATTTTTCATCTATCTCGGGCTGGCAGCATATTTCAGGAGCCACTGGGCTCTCTGGTTAACATTTTGGACTATCCTTGGCTCAAGCATGGTAAGCTACACCAGGGCCCGGGCGGAAGGATTAGGAATAGAATGTAAGATAGGGATAATGCAGAGAGCTGAAAGAGTGCTTCTCCTTTTCCTTGCCGCAATGATCGGCTCTATTTTCAATATCTTTGACCCAGCAATGATCACAGCTCTGGCGATAATTGCAGTATTATCCAACATCACAGCAATCCAAAGAACCTTCTACGTTAAAAAAGTCGAAAAAAAACAGAAATTCAAAAAGGAGGTGCTGTAGAATGGGCAAGATTAGAGTGGCCATAATCGGTGTGGGCAATTGCGCCTCTGCTTTGATCCAGGGCGTAGAGTATTATAAAAATACCAAGGACACAGATTTTGTCCCAGGAGTAATGCATGTTAACCTCGGCGGCTATCATATTCGAGACACTGAATTTGTTGCGGCTTTTGATATTGATAAAAACAAAGTGGGGAAAGACCTAAGCGAAGCTATTTTTACTCATCCTAACAACACCACCAAATTTTCGAACGTTCCCCATATGAAAGTCAAAGTTGAGCGGGGCATGACTCATGATGGCCTCGGAAAATACCTTTCTCAAATCATACAGAAAGCTCCTGGCTCCACGTCAGATGTTGTGGGTATCCTCAAGGAAGCTAAAACAGATGTTGTCATAAACTTTCTCCCAGTTGGAAGCGAGGAAGCTACGAAGTGGTATGTAGAGCAAGTATTGGAGGCAGGCTGTGCTTTTATAAACTGTATTCCAGTTTTCATTGCCAGCGAGAAATACTGGCAGAGAAGGTTTGAAAGAAAGAATCTTCCTATCATCGGCGATGACATAAAATCCCAGGTTGGTGCCACTATCCTCCATAGAACCCTGACCAATCTCTATCTTGACCGAGGAATGCCCGTAGATAGAACATACCAGCTTAACACAGGAGGAAACACAGATTTCCTTAATATGATGGAAAGGGAAAGACTCCATTCCAAAAAAATATCAAAAACAAACGCCGTAACTTCTCAGATAAAGGCAAGAGGGCTTGATATCGATGCCGATAATGTCCATGTTGGTCCGAGCGATTTCGTTCCCTGGCAAAAGGATAACAAGCTCTGCTTCTTACGCATCGAGAGCCGCCACTTTGGCGATGTTCCAACGTATATTGATTGCAGGTTATCAGTCGAGGATTCACCAAACTCAGCGGGAGTGGTCATCGATGCCATCAGGTGCTGCAAATTGGCACTGGACAACGGATTATCAGGAGCGCTCAGAGCCCCTTCCTCCTATTTCATGAAAACTCCGCCCAGGCAGCACACAGACACAGATGCCAAGAGGCTCACTGAGGCATTCATCAAAAAATACGGGAAAAAACAAGAAAAACCAAGAAAGAGGAAGAAAGGAAAGACACAATCAAAGAGAAGATAATCTTTTTATTTTTGGGGCTTTTTCTCTTCTGTTGCATCCAAGCTCAGGCTAAAGAAACGGGTGAAATCCAGGGGAAGGTGCAGGATGAAGGCGCAGAGGGCCTGCCTGGAGTTGAGATAACTGCAAAAAGCCCAAGCCTGCAGGGTATGAGAACAATCCTCTCTTCAAAAAGCGGTGATTTTCGCTTTCCGCTCCTTCCAGTTGGAGTTTACACATTAACTTTTAAGCTTGAAGGATTCGCACCTCTCGTCCAGGAAAATGTCATTGTCCGCCTGGGAAGGGTGACTGACTTGAACGCCACCATGAATTTATCAGAAATAAGGGAAGAAATCGTTGTCGTCGCTACCGCCCCGCTTATCGATAAAACTTCAACCGATACGAGCTTCCATCTCACCAGTAGAGACCTGGAAAGGATCCCTGCCCAGAACCGTACAGTGATCGATGCGGTCAAGATTACTCCTGGAGTTACCGGCGTGAGAGTCAACACCAGGCGGGGAATTGCCACTCAGGGCCAGCCAAGCTTCAGGGGTGAAGGAGAAGAAGGCAATAACTGGATCGTCGATGGTCTTTCCATCAGCGGAGTGAGGCTAAGAAACTCAGGAATGCATCTTAATTTTGATTCTATCGATGAGATCCAGATTATCTCCGACCCGTTCAGCCCAGAATTTGGTTCAGCTTACGGCGGTATCATCAACATGGTCACCAGAAGCGGAAGCAATGAGCTAACAGGTGAATTCTCTCTTGTTTTCATGAATAAAAACCTGCAGGCAAAGCGGGAAGAGCAGCTATCTGTGGTGAGCGAACCAGACTCTTTCTCCAACTACAACCTGTATTTCAACCTGGGAGGCCCGCTAGTTAAAGACAAACTGTGGTTTTTCGTATCTAACAATTTCTTCACAGAGACAGAACAAACAAAGGACGGAGTGGTGGATTATCTTTCTGTGCCTGGCGGCAGGAAAACTTTCCCGACCAACAATATCTTTGCCAAACTCACTTACGCTTTCAACAGCAACCACAGTCTTTCTTTGACATCGATCTTCCATAAATTGCTCAGACAAAAAGGAGGAACAGGAATCCCGGATTTATTTGAGGAGAAACATTTTTCTGACCTCATATTTCGGCTGAACTACAAGGGGATTATTAATACTTCAACTTTCATCGAAGCAGGATTGGGATATGTCAAGAGAGATTCTTTTATAGAACCTGTGGACAAAGACCTGGGGCCTGCCCAGTATTACGTCGAGGACTTAGCCCGAAACATCAATAATTCCTACGGGAATGTTAGAGATGACCAGAAAAGGCTGGACTTCAACGTCAAGCTCACAAAATACTTAGAGACAGACACCTTTGGCCGACACGAACTCATTCTTGGCTTTGAATATTACAGTTTTTCCTCTCATTTCGGTGTGGAATTTACCGGAAGGGATGAAGACCTCTTTGCTGATAATGGTTTTGACAGCGGTACAAAATACTATTTTAGCTCCTACAGGAGTGGGAGTGTAACACCAAAGTCTTTCTACGAATATGGCGAGTTTAATTTTAGAAATTCCTCGCAGGGAATCGGGCTTTACTTCAAGGATAAAGTCACCTGGGGAAGATTCACGCTCATGGCAGGCTTTAGAAGCCAGACACAGGTCTGTCTTGACCACAATAAGGACGAGCTCTGGTCGTGGAACATCCGTGACTTCCTGTCACCTCGGTTTTCTTTAGCTGTAGATTTATTTGGCGACGGAATGAACATCTTGAAGCTCGGTTGGGGAAGATTCTCTGATCTTATCACGACTATGCCTATGGGTCTCCTTAGCTCTGGTGCTGGCCTAAAATTCCGGAAATACGACTGGGGGCAGGGACCTTCAAACCCCTCTGAGAGCGAGCTTCACGATCCTATAAACTGGTTATTTGACCACGAGCAGGGAGCTCAACCGTTTGAAATCGCGGATAGGTTGAAACCAAACTTTCTAACGCGCTTCCTCGTTGAATTTGATCGCAAGCTGGGCCGGAATTGGGCGCTGAAGGCACGCTACGTCCGCACTAAAGCAGAAGAGCTTCTGGAAGTCCTGATGGTTGCTGATATTGATCTTATTCCGCCGTATAAATTCCTCTACGATAATTTCGAACCAAAGAGGAGGAATTATAAGGGCTTTGAAATCGAGCTCAACGGAAAAATAGGGACTAATTTTTTTCTGAGCGCTTCCTACTGTAATTCATCTGCAAAAGGAACCAATCCTGGCCAGACCGAGACTGGATCATGGGACCAGGAAGAAGGGAGTACGCCCTACATCGGCCTTTATGGAAACCATATTTATATCCCTGATATTCCAGGATTGGAAGACGAAAAAGCCTATTGGGACCAGCAACTGGCCGGATTGGGAGGAAGGCTAATCAGTGATGAGGAAAATGAAAGTTGGTACGGGAAACTCCCCTACTCTGTTGATCACAATTTAAAAATCAACACGATTTTTATAGCCCCTTATGGACTGGCCTTCTCGGCCGCTTTTGAATACATATCCGGGTACTACTGGGAAAGATTAGGTTATGTGCCTCTTTTTGGAGGCTACTATTCCTATCCCAAGGGAAGGGGAACAACGAAAACTCCTTCGCATTTTTACCTTGATTTAGGCTTGGAGAAGGTATTTCAGCTTCAAGGCCTGAAGCTCCCTCAGAATATGGTCTTGGCCCTGAGGCTCGATGTCTTCAACGTTCTAAACTCCCAGAAGCCAATTTCTTATGTCAAAGAAGATATTCCTATTTTTGGTGAAGTATGGGCAAGGCAGCAGCCCCGGCAAGCACGGTTGATGCTAAAGATCAAATGGTAAGAAGACGCGTGGCAAAATAAAAATGGGGCCAGGCCCCATTTTCAGGCCCCATTTTCATAAGAAATCCATATATTAGAAAAGGTGGGTTTGATGAATCAAACCCCTACAGAAGACTGATCAAGCCCCTACATTAAAATACATACAATATTATTCGACGGTGACGCTTTTTGCCAGGTTTCTGGGCTGGTCAACATCAGCTCCTCTCATCGCTCCTATATAATAGGCAAAGAGCTGTAAGGGAAGAGTGGTTAAAAAAGGAGTGAAAAGCGGTTCTGTAGAAGGAACGGGAATAACTTTATCGACTTTTTCCCCAATCTCCTCATCATCTTCGGAAGCCACGGCCAGGATGTATCCATTTCTTGTTTTGATTTCAGATATGTTGCTCAACAT
>WVZK01000176.1:6038-7047 GCA_011772475.1 Candidatus Aminicenantota bacterium
CCGTGCTTCATCTCCCCTCCTGGATAGGCTTCGGCATGAATGTATGAAATCTCTTTCAGCTTGAGCGCTCCCTCCAAGGCAACAGGAAAATTTACTCCCCGTCCCAGATAGAGAAAATGCGAAAAAGTAACAAATTCTGAAGCCAGATCCTCGATCGACTTGGCCTGATTCAGGATTATCTCCATTTTGTGAGGAATCTTTTGCAGCTCTTCTAAGAGTGTGAGACTTGCCTTTTCATCAATTTTTCCTTTTATCTGGGCCAGATGAAGCGCTAGCAGGGCCAAAGCTACAATCTGGGCAGAATAAGTCTTTGTGGCTGCGACACCAATCTCTGGTCCGGCATGGGTATAGAGAACTCCATCTGTTTCTCTGGCGATCGAGGAATTCATAGCATTGCAGATACTAAGAGTCAGTGGTTTCTTTTTCTTGACAACTCTGAGGGCTGCCAGAGAATCGGCAGTTTCTCCAGATTGGGAAATGACTATGACGAGAGTTTTTTGATCCAGGATAAAATCTCTGTAGCGGTATTCTGAAGCAAACTCGATATCCACAGGAATCCGGGCCATGGCCTCGATGAGATATTTACCCACCAGACCGGCATGATAGGATGTGCCGCAAGCAATAATCACAACCTTATCAATTTTCTTAAAAAGCACTGGGGATATTCCAATCTCATCCAGGCAGATCTTTCCTGAATCGAGGGATACCCTTCCTTTAAGAGTGTCTCTTACAACCTGAGGCTGCTCGAATATCTCCTTGAGCATGAAGTGTTTAAAGCCGCTTTTCTCAGCCATAAGGGGACTCCAGGAGATATGTTCCACCTTTTTTTCTAGAACCTTCCCCTTAAAATCGAAAAACTTCGCACCCTTTGGCTCGATCATGGCCATCTCCCCGTCCTCGAGAAATACAATTTTCTGAGTGTAGCTGAGCAGGGGATTGATGTCAGAAGAGATGAAAAACTCTTTTTTGCCCAAACCGACAACAGCAGGCGGACCAACCTTGGCTGCTA
>WVZK01000094.1 GCA_011772475.1 Candidatus Aminicenantota bacterium
TGAAGATTCCTCGTAAGTATAAGATCGTCTCGCTCATGGCTATGGGCTACTACGAGAAAAAACCCTCGAGAGAAAAAAAAAGGAGGAAGCTCGAAGAAATAGCCTGGTTCAATAAGATCGGAGAAAAAGAATAGGGCAATATCCTGGATTGATTCTCATCGTCTTTCAGCCCATTTTCTAAGCAAGGAAAATTAGCACAGTTCCCAATTCTTCGTTCCCCTCTTTCATATAGTTTTCAGCAGCTAGTCGTCTTTATAACTATGCAGTTATAAAAAGCTATAGGTAAAGCCAAACGCAATGGCCTGCTTGATTTGGCGCTTTTTGGAGATGTCCTTGTCATAGAATAACTTTAAATTAAAATTTATATTAATGTACTTGGAAATCATTATGGTGAAAACGTTATCCCAATTTACGTCTGTTTCATCAAAGGCTTGGAATGCATAAAAGAGTTCTAATTTAGAGGCAAAAAGTGAGTTTTTAGTAACTTTCCAACTCATATCGGTGACCGATTCTGCTCCGAATTCATTCTTTATTTTCTCGATTTTATCTACAGTCTCTGGGTCATCGGCATAGGGTACGGGAAAATCACTGGTAATGGTTTGTTTTAGGGCAATGCCCAACCGACTCTTTACTAAATCGTTTGGCTGATATCCGACACCAATACTTTCACGAAAATATCCTGGGTCCATAAAAGAAGATATTTGCGTTTTTGTGTCTGCTTTGTAACTGTAACCTGGTGCAAATTGAGTTTCAGCAGTGCAGGCAATATATGGATTGACATATTTTCTAAGCTTATACGTAAAGACGCTTTCCAGTTTAATCTCGTCGATGGACTTACGGAATTCCTGATCGCCGAGCTTAGTTGAACCGTAGGTAAACTTGCCAGAGTTAGCCCAATCATACTTTTCCTGACTGTTTATAAATTTGAAATTAAAGTTTAGCTGCCAGGCGAACGAGTTTTCACCTCCTTGAGTCCAATTGCTTAAACTTGTTTGAGTTAAGTTGATACCTCCAACCATTTCTTTTTGCCAACCATATTTTGGTTCCTTTTCTGGTTTTTCCTGGGAAAAAATATAAGTTCCCAAAAAGATTGATAGAAACAATACGAGCACAACGGATTTTAATTTCATGATATCCTCCAAGATTGAAAGCTTGTTTTATTATTTTAATAGTAAAAAGTCGGATTCAAATTCGACATAAAGTAAGAGTTTTATCGACCAGAGTCTAACAGTAAAAGAATTTCTATGCTAGATTTCTACTTTGGACATACCCTTAAAGACAAAGCCAAGGATAATAGAAAGAACGAAATAAACGATAAGCCAGGGAGGGATACCCAAGATCCAGGGGATGTTCCAGCCAAAAAGCTTTATGTCCTTAGCAGGATAATTTACTTCTATAGTTTTTATCGGCAGGTCTCGCGGCAAGGGTGATTCTCCTGGATTGATTAGCTCATTGATGAAGTTACGTCTAACTTTAAGTGGAGAAATCTTACTCAGCGGTTTTTGATCGACAGCTACTTTTTTTGTGATTCTCTGGCCTTCGACTATCAATGTTAAATCATGAACACCTTTTTCTTTTGCTTGAAGGCACCAGTTTATCTCCATTTCCTCTTCAATCCTGAGGGGAGGAGTTTGGATTTCAAACCCTGTTGAAGGTTGAAGAACAAGATTGGTATCAAGAAGGTTCTGATTTTCTTCTATTTTGACCTTTAAGATTGTTTCTTGCCCCGGGGTTAAAGACTCGTAGCCGAACCAGAGGTTAAGCTGAGTAAGGATCAGGATAAGAGGAATAATCATCACTAACAGAGGTTTGGCAGAATAGCTGATATATTTTAGATTATAACGGAGAATGTTTCCCTGCGCTTTAAAAGAGAGACTCAGGCTATCTTTGTACAGGCGAAGCTCGAGAAGATGTGCCTTTATTTTGTTCTTGACCTGCCTTATCCCTTCCTGGTTTGATGTGAAACGGAAGATAAAAAGCATCAAGATCGCCGTTAGGAATGAAATGAGAATCATGCCCATCCAGGCATTCATACTTCGGAAAGGGAAAAAGATAAGGCTAAAGATTTTTCCGAACGCAGAATTAAATATCCACATCATCCTTTTATAAGATCGCTTCGCCCCTTCGGGACTCGCAATGACACTGTGCCCTCATTCCTCGTAGTAACCTCTTAAGAAATATATCCAAGTCCTTTAAGCTTTTTTTTGATTTCCTCTTCGGAATCGGATTCTTCGAGTTTTGCAATCTCTTTTTCCAGGCAATGCGTGATGAACTCCTCTGGAGAAGAATAACCGGCCATTTTGGCGTATTTCTTGACTTTATCCATTAAATCCTTGCTCAGCTTTATTTTTGCTTTTCCCATTTTTTATCTCCTGGAATCTAAAATATCGGTTTACCTCTTATCTCCTTTGGTATTTCCACACCGAAGATTTTGAGTATTGTCGGCGTTAGATCATAAAGAGCCGGAGATTCGGCCTCTATCTTGCGGTTGGTGAGCAGAATCCCAGGAACAACTTCTGGGTCCATGCAGTGGTCACCACTCCATTTTTCTTTGTTGTCCTCGATAATTTCTTTGGGGATTCTTCCTAAGGGAGCGGCCCAGGAGGTGCGGTAACCATGATTATAGCCGACGATGATATCTGGAGCTATGTCCACATACGGGCCCTGGTAAACATCTTTGGCAATATATGCCCTTAAAACCGGCCTTTCTCCTGTTTTGGGGTCGCGGAAATTCTCTAATTCTTGAGCGATCTCTCGGACGAGAGCTTCTTTTTCCGTTCCTCGTTTGACAATGCCTTCCGCTTCTCTTCCCTTTTGGTTAATATAAAGGCTATTCAAGCCAAAAGAATAAGCTTTGGTTCTGGACCAATTGGTGTTCATAAAAAGGTCTTCTCGTCCTTGTTTAAAGGGATTAATTAAGGTGTGGTAGCCGTTTTCCTTAAGCCATGTGTTTAAATTGAAAGAGCGGCGGAAGGGAGAGAAACCGTGATCAGACATGACAATGAGCACCGTATCCTTATCGGCCTTTTCCGTGGCTTTTGCCAGGATTTTATCTGTTTCTTTATAGATGTTTTCGATCGTGTTTCCATATTTTTTTGCCAGGGCCGGATCATAAGAAGGATGTTCTTTATCGATAAGACGCCAGAACATGTGTTGCCGTTGATCAGTGCTGGAGACATAATAAAACAGAAGCCCGGAAGAAAACCTTGCTAATTCATAGTCAAACATCTCCAGCCTTTCTCGCAGGACCAGGTCGTCCTGCTCAAGGAATTCGCCATCATTCAGAACCTCGTTGTCAAGAGCTTTGGTGTCAGCCGGAAGGCCCTTGGTGAAAAATGGACCAAATATTTTTTCCAGCTCTTCAGCGTATCCCTTAGGAGTTGAGATGGGAAGGGCGGCTCGACCTGGATCAATGTTAACGGGTGAAATATAAAGCTTGAAGTTTGGCCGAACCTGTTTGAGGTAAAACATGCAGATGCCGCTCACACTTTGAGTGGGAATCATCCTGAAGTCAATTCTTTTCCATGAACTCCACTCTCCTTCTTTGAGTATGAATTCTTGATTTTGGAGCGAAATTTTTGCTACGGGATTTATAGGGTCGATAAAAACCTTAATGTCTATCTCTGATTCTGGCCTGTCGCTTTTAAAAGTGTTCACAGGCCCTGGAAGCTTTGCTTCGACTTTATTGGCGATGACACTGACTTCGTGTATTCTTCCTCCACCAATATCCGCCTTGAGTTCTTTGGTTTCTGTCGTGTAGTAATTGAAGATACCGTAGCTTCCGAGTATATCAGGTGTTCCCATGCCAGAAATCGTTCTCTGTTTTGTAGCGACAGGAGGATAGTTAGCCGGGATTTTAAAAACAGTGGCAGGGATATCATAATCTTCGAGAATCTGCCAAAAAGCTTTTCCTTTGCGCATGTTGATTACTTCTCCTCCAGAAAGGGGAAGAATAAGATTCCCGATTCGAACTGTTTTTTTTGCCTCAGTAGTTTCGGAGGCGGAAAACACAGGAAAATAGCGTTCAGGGTCTCTGTGGACAAAGTCAAATATGCCGTGTCCACCTGGATTCATTCCCGTGATAAAATTCGACCAAGCAACCGGACTCTGCGGTGGAATACTTGTTCGGAGGGGGAGAAAACCTCCTTGGCTTGCCAGCTTCTGAAAAGAAGGGAGTTTGCCTTCTTTCATCCATGCCTGGAGAAGGCGATGGTCGATCCCGTCGAGCCCAAGGATAAGTACTTTTTGGGGAGTCTCTCTGTTTCCAAAAGATTTTATTGCCAGGCCCGAACTTTCTAGAGCTAGAAGAGACCCAGCAGCCAAGCTTAATTTAATGAATTCTCTTCGATCTATGTGATTCATTTTTTTTCTTCCTTTCTCTGTTGATCCTGGGAAAAATTCTTATCATCCAAGAGTGAACGCCCGTCCATGTGCGAGGGTACCTGGAGGCCGAATAATTCGAGTGCTGTAGGACCGATATCTACTAAAGAGGGAGTTTCTGTTTTTATTTTTTTGCTGCAGAAAAATATGCCGGGGACAATCCTGGGGTCTATGCAGTGGTCTCCGCTCCACGCTTTGATGTTATCTTCAAAGATAATGTTATTGACTTTTCCAGTTACTGAATCCCAGGATATCCTGTATCCTTCGTTGTATCCTACGATAAGATCAGGACAATTATCCAGATAAGGACCGGATGGAAGTTCATCCCGGTCGAAAACCTTATTTATGGCTATCGCCTTTCTTTCGTCGTCCTTTAGGCCATCCAACTTACTGATGATTTCTCTCTTCAAGTTCTGTGTCTCCTCACCGGCATGGATAGTCCCCTTTGCTTCCCTCCCTATCTGGTTTATGTAGACTCCCGCGAGGCCCAAAGCGTAGGCTTTGGTGTGCTCCCAATCGACGTCCTTAAACCACTCCTCGCTTCCCTTTTTTCCTTCTTTGAGGGAAAGATAGCCGTTCAGATAAAGCCAGGAATTGAGATTCACTCCGCGTCTGAAGGATTTAAATCCATGGTCTGACATGATGGTCACCACGTCTTTTTCATCAGTTTTGTCGAGAACTTTGCCCACCAGCTCATCCATTTTTTGGTAGAGGTCTTCGATAACCTTAGCGCTCATTTTAGCCTGCCCGCTTTGGAGCGCAGGATGACTCTCATCAAGATACCGCCAGAACATGTGCTGGATGCTGTCCGTAGTTTCAAAAACACACGTTATCAAACCTTTTTTTGTTTTATCCATGGCATTGAAAAGCATGTTTTCCCATTCTTTATGGCTTGAATAGGTCAATTCTAGGAAGGCTTCTTCACTGAGAACTCCTTCGTTCAGGGCCCAGGTATCGTTTGCTTCTCCAAGCGTTATGAAGCTTCCCAAGAGCTTTGCCAAATAAACAGAATAGATGAATGGATGGGAGAGAGGAAGAGCTGGTTTTTCTGGGTCTAGGTTTAGCGGAGTGAGATACATCTCAAAGTGAGGGCGAATTTGAGAGATATAAAAACGACAGATGGCTCTTATTTTTATCCCAAGGCCAGGTCGGAATGTAAGTTTTTTCCACCCTGAGAATGTCTGCTTTTCCAACTTGAACTTTTGGCCAGAGACCTCTATTGAAGCTTCTTCTTTATCGTTATCGATTGAAATCTGTAGAGGGAGGCGAATCTCTTCCTCATTTCGTAGGAGGTTATTTTCTGGGCCTGATATATATGTTTCAATTTTATCTCCGTTTAAAGTCACTGAGATATTTATCCCGCCTTCCCGCTTTTTTATTCTCTCTTTATCAGTGGTGTAAAAGGAGAAGGTTCCTTGGCTGCCTTTAAGGTCAGGAGCACACATGCCAGAGAGGAGGTGCCCTTTGAATTTTTCTGGGGGAAAGGTTATCGGCACTCTCAAGATAGTGCTGAAAATGCCTTTCTGCCCCAAGATTTTCCAGAAAGGGATGCTCTTGCGCAGGCCTTTGATTTCGGGCTTGGAGAGAGGAATGTTGTATTTTCCGAGAGATAGAGTTTTCGTTGGTTTCCCGATTCTCGCCGAGGAAAGGTCTGGAAGATATGTGTTTGGATCACGGCTCAGAAAATCAAAGATGTTGTGTTTGGAGGGGTTGGATCCTGTCATAAAAGACGACCAGGCGACCGGGGATATTGAAGGAATAGTTGTTTGAAGTTTAGTGTATGTTCCTTCTTTTTTTAGTTTTGAAAAATTTGGAAGTTTTCCTTCTGACATGTATTTTTCGACAAGTGTCGGTTCAAGGCCGTCCAGCCCTATGATCATTAACCTATTGATACTGCTTTTCTTATATGCTCTTTGCCCTTTTATGACTCTAAACAGAAAACGAAAAGGCCACGAGAAGAAGGAGAAAAGAGCCAGGAAAAAAGTTAGGAAAAGGATAAAAAAGGAAGTAAGAAAGGCAAAACCTGCTCCTGGGCCTATGTAAGCTTGGAGAGGAAGCGAAATAGCAAAGAAGAGGAAGATAAAAAGAAAAAAAGGGGACAGGCTACTTTTAGAAAGAAAATTAGGAAAAAGCGGACAGGCTACTTTTTCTTTCAAGAGTTTTAGTTTGCCAAGATGAAGGCTCCGCATAGAAATAGAAGCCCGCGCCATTTTTTTTCTTTTTCTTGATAAGAGTTGCGTTCTCCAAAATGCATATTGTGCGTAGAAAAAGTAGCCTGTCCCCATTTTATTCACATTTTATTCATATGAAAAGTCATCCAGGATTATCTTAGCTAAATCAGAGATATAGAGGTCCTTATCTTGTTCTTTTTTTGACCAGAAAAAAGCATCATCCCAGGTGTGCATACCCTGTAGTTGCGAGCGGCCAAATATTTCCTTTTTCTTTACCGAACCCTTCATATCAAAACCAGACTCTGAGAGTACGATTAAATCCGGGCCTTCGGAAAGATAAGGGCCGGAGTAAATTTCTTCAGTATCAAACACACGTCTCACAACTTTTTTCCCTTTGTATTCAAGCTCCTCCAATTTTTTACTGATTTCTTCTTTTAGCAATTTTTTTTCTGAGGATTCAACACAGCCATCAGGAAATTTTTCTTTGAGGTTCAAGTAGATTCGATTTGGTTCCATGACAAAGGCCCTGGTCGATTGTGAGACATCGGCCAGGCTTTCTGGAGAAGGATTTTTAAATTTTAAATAGCCCTGCATCTCAAGCCACACATTAAGATAAACTTCTTGTTCGATCTTGGCAAATCCATGGTCTGAAAGAAGATAGAGGCTTTTATCATCGTCTTTTAGCTTGCGAAAAGATGTCACGATTTCGTCTATTACTCGGTCGATCTGTTTGTAGTAATCGAGGAAGTTTTGATGATACTCATGGTTTTTATCTTCATAAGCGCCCCATTGGAAGTGATGGAGACGGTCTGTTCCGGTGATGACAAATTCAAAATAATCCCAATCTTCCTTCCAGAGCAAGCTAAAAGCCTTCTGGCGAGCATCAAGAGTTTTAGCCAGGTCTTTCCAGAGAAATTCTAAATTCTCTCTTGATTTTTGGGTGTCAATGTCGATCTCGTATCCTACTCGCTCCAGACGAGTTATCAAAGAAGCAGGGTAAACTGCTTTTGATAGTTCAATGGCTACAAACCCTGAAATCAGGATTCCGCTAATTTTGCGGGCGGGATAAGTTGACGGTTGGTTGATGATGATGCATCTTTTCCTTTGGTCTCCCAGTTTATCCCAGAACGTTTCTTTTTTTAGATCTAGAAAATTAGGGAACCGAAGATCATAAGAGCTTTGTTTAAAGTCTGTAAAGCCAAAAATGCCGTGAGTTCCGGGATTTGTTCCGGTCATGAAGTTGGTCCAGCTTACAGCAGAAATCTCAGGAAGGCTTGCTTTCATCCGCTGCATGTGGCCTGAATCAATAAGCTTTGATATAGCGGGCATGACACCTTTTTGAGCGAGGTCTAAGAGGAGGGAATAGGGAACTCCATCCAGGCCTATCACCAAAACTCTTTCTTTCTTTTTTTTCTTAAAAAGCGACATGAAACCCCCTATTATAGCAGGGGACAGAATGATGTCAATTTTTGTCAGTCTGGCTCATCTGCGTTGTTTTTGCTGGTTCCTTGCATGTCGAAGGCTGTATGGTGAAAGAACTGTGAGAAAATGGGGCCTGGCCCCATTTTTTGTATCCATTTTTTGTATCCCCATTTTTGCCATTTTCTGATAGTAACCCACATATAATGAGATAGAGCCGCTTAAATTAACTGGATTCGAGGATGATTCTGGCATCGACGATAGCGCAGCCTTTTCCTTTCTCGTAAACAAAAAGTGGGTTTATATCCAGCTCTTTTATTTCCTCAAAGTCTGTAACGAGCTGAGATAGTCTTTTCAAACATTCGGAAACCGTTTTTATGTCGTAAGCCGGCTCACCTCTAAATCCTTCCAGGATTTTATGAGTTTTTGTTCTCATGATCATCATGTCTGCTGTGAGTTCCCGAATAGGAGCAAGCCTGAAGGAGACATCCTCCAGGGCTTCAACATAAATTCCGCCCATGCCAAACATCAGAATGGGTCCAAACTGAGAATCTCTGCTCATCCCCAGAATAATTTCCTTTCCCTGTGAAGCCATTTCTTCTACAAGCACACCTCTAATTTTTGCTTTTGGTTTTTTTGTCAGGACATTTTTAAGGATTTTTTCGTAAGCCTGACCGACCTCTTTTTTATTATTCAAGTTTAGTCTTACTCCTCCGAAGTCAAATTTATGGAGGATATCCGGAGAGGCGATTTTCAGAACTACAGGAAAGCCGATTTTTTGGGCTGCGTTTGTTGCTTCTGTTTTGTTTCTCGCCAGCGAGGACTTGACTACAGGGAAGTTATAAGCTTTAAGAACCTCATAAGATTCGTGCTCCAACAGGAAAAATCGGCCTTCTTTTTTGACTGTATTAATGATTTTCTTGGCCTTGGCTTTATTTACGCTGAATTTTTTAATCCCAGTTTTAGGGCGGTTGAGCCACCAGTTGAACTTGGTCATTTCAGAGAGTACGCGGGCTGCTGATTCAGGAAACCTGTAAGAAGGAATTCCGTTTTCTTCCAGGATCTCGATTCCTGAAGATACATCATAAACTCCCAAGAAACTGCACAAGACTGGCTTTTGGAATTTCTTAGCTGTTTTAACTATGGAATCCGCAATCTTATCCACGTCTGTAAAAGATGTAGCAGTCAGGATAATGATAGCCGAATGGACGTTTTTGTCTTTCAGTATTTCCCTTAGAGTTACCTCATACTGTTCATGTTGGGCTTCTGCGATTAAATCAACTGGATTATTTAAACTTGCTTGAGGAGGGAGATTCGCCTTTAATACTTTTAATGTATTTTGGCTAAAGGGAGCAATATTCAGACCATGGCGAATGCAGGAGTCAGTGGCTAATATGCCCGGTCCTCCCGAGTTTGTGATGATGGCCACGTTTTCTCCTTTTGGCAAAGGCTGGCTGGAGAAAGCTTTGACATAATCGAAAAGCTCTTCCAAGGTCTCTCCCCTGAGCACACCGCACTGGCTAAAAATGGCATCGTAAACTCTGTCAGAACCAGCCAGTGAGCCGGTGTGAGAAGAAGCGGCTTTGGCGCCTAACAGAGTGCGTCCTGCTTTAAGGGCGATGATCGGTTTGGGATTCGTAGGGCTGCTGGTGATATCGCGAGCTATTCTCATGAACTCTCTTCCGTTGACAAGATCCTCAAGATACATCAAGATGACGTCTGTTTTCGGATCATTTTTTAGGTAGAGCAAGAGTTCATTCTCAGTCAGGCCTGCTTTATTCCCCATGCTGATGAATTTGGAAAAACCGATGTTGGACTCTTTGGCGTAATCAAGAACTGCTACGCAGAGAGCGCCGCTTTGTGAGATGAAAGCAATATTTCCCTCTTTGGACATCGGGGTACCGAATGTAGCGTTCATGGATGACTCAAGGTCAGTATTCATAACACCCAGACAGTTTGGTCCTACAAGAGAAATATCATACTTCTGGATAATCTTTTGGACCCTTTTCTCCAGTTCTATTCCTTCTCCTCCTATCTCCTTAAATCCGGCTGAGATGACTATGGCTCCTTTGATCTTCTTCTCCCCGCATTCCTCGAGAACTCCCGGGACAAAGCGTGAAGGGACAATGACTATAGCCAGGTCCACTTCATCAGGTATATCCATCACTCGGGGGTAACATTTTATTCCGAGGATTCCTTTGGCCCGCGGATTAACAGGATAGACGATTCCCTGGAAGCGGCTATCGATTATGTTGGCAAGAAGGGCTTGTCCAACAGAGCCTTGCTGTCTTGAAGCACCGATGATGGCCATTGATTTTGGATAGAAAATAGAGCTAAGTTTACTGACTTTCTTATCTTGTTCCCTTGATTTTTCCATTGGCAATAAACCTCTTTAACCTATCATTTGAGGGAGTAAGCTTCCCCTTTTTATTTTTGATCCTCAGAGCTTATTGCTTTTAGCACATTCTCAAGGAATTTTTCTTCTGGAACGGCACCATCTAAGAATATATTCTCGTTTATTACTGTCTTTGGAACTCCAAAGACGTTATACTTATGTGCAACGTGGGGAAATTCAGTGGATTCGACCATATCAGCCCTAATTCGAGGAGACTCTAGAGCAAACTGATGGCCTAAATGGACAACTAGAGGACAATAGGGGCAGGTAGGAGTTACAAAGACCTGGATGTGGATATCTTTGTCAATAGTTTTTAAAGCATCTTTGGTTTTTTGACTCAGGCCGGTCTGCCCTTTGGAGACATCAAGGATGGCTTCAATAAGGCTTGCGTACTCGTATCCAGAAGGGATTCCGAAAAATCTTATGCCATAATCTTTCTGGCCCAAGATGATCGTAGCCGGAATCTTATCTATCCCGTACTCTGCTGCTTTTTCTTTATCCCCGCTAAAATCATAAATCATAAGCTCTATTTTATCAGAGAGAGCGCTGACCTCCTTCAGCAGTTCTCTTGTTTCCTTGCAAAAGACACATTCCTGTCCTTTGAGATGGTCAGGAACGATCAATCGACTGGGTTCCTGTGTAAACAGGAGGAGAGTTACGTTATCTTTCATCTCCTCATCGAGTTTTTTCTTTGTTGCTTCAACGACTTCTTTGTTTAGTATTTCCATATATTTACTTCCTGTTTGTTTTTAAACATTTTAATTCTGTCTGCTCGAAAAATCAACAAATCGATAGAGTTAGCAAGCATCTCCATCTTTGCTATCAGATAAGATTTTGGGAAATAACCTAGCTCCCTTCAGATTTTTAAGATTTTAACCTTTGCTTGGATAGAAAAATTTGATTTATCAAACTCAAGTTTGTAGCATAATAGGTTCTCTCTAAGGAAAAGAATGAAAGGAAGATGAAGCTTTGGCGGAAAAAGTAAAAGTGAGCTGCCCAAACTGTGGAGCCACTAACAACTATCCTCTGGGTGTTAGCGGGAAAAAAGTTATCTGCGGGCGCTGTAGATATACTCTTCCAGAGCCGGGGAGTGTGCTTGAGCTTTCTGCAGTTCAGGCTCCCGGATTTTTCCAGAATTCTAAACTCCCAATTCTTGTAGATTTTTTCTCGCCGACATGCGCACCTTGCCATATGATGCATCCTGTAGTGGAGAGGTTTGCCAAGAGAAGAGCAGGAGAAGTCATGGTGGTTAGGATTAACGTGGATTTGCATCCTCAACTTGCGGCCGAATTTAGCGTACAGGGTGTTCCGACATTTGTTATTCTTTATAAAGGTTACGAGAGGGGTAGGACGAGTGGCGCTCTTCCTGAGGCAGATTTTGGCCTGTGGGTTGCGAATAAAATATGAATAGAATCTGTAGAAAGTAAAAAAAAGTTTTAAAAAATGAGAATTTCCAAATATAATAAAAAGTTATAAACGGAAAATTATGAGTAAAATTCGGGAGGGAAAGTATGAGAAAGATGCTGACCTTAAATCGCCGCGAATTCATCAAAGGATCTGTCATAGGTTTGGCAAGTTTGCCTGCATTAAGTTTTAATCCTTTGACTGCAAAAGAAGAAGGCCAGAAAGCTAAAATCGTTCTTTTTAAAACTCAGGACAGGAAGGAAGGAGTTCAAAAAGTTTTAGAGCTTTTGGATTTCGCTTCTGTTAAAGGCAAAGAAGTTATGGTGAAGCCTAATTTCAATACCGCGGACCCGGCGCCTGGTTCGACTCATAATGATACTTTGAGCCAGTTAATTGAAGAACTCCAGGCGAGGGGAGCTTCAGAAATAACTATCGGAGAAAGGAGCGGTCCACCCTCAACCAAGAGTGTTTTAGAAGATAAGGGAATTTTCAAACTAGCCCAAGAATTAAGCTTCAAGATTATAAATTTTGAAGATCTGGAAGAAAAGAATTGGGTACATTTTAATCCTCCAGGAAATCACTGGAAAGATGGGTTTTACATAGCACGTCCAGCTGTTGAATCCGAGTACGTTGTTTCTACCTGTTGCCTCAAGACGCATCAATACGGAGGTGTCTTCACTATGTCGATAAAATTAGCGGTAGGCTTAACTCCCAAGAAGTTGATGAGAGAACTGCATGGTGAGAGGCATAACGCCATGAGGAAAATGATTGCTGAAATAAACCTTGGTTATAAGCCTCAGTTTATTATTCTCGACGGAATCGAGGCTTTTGTTGATGGAGGCCCCTCAAGAGGAACAAGAAAAGAAGCTAACGTTTTCCTAGCAGGAAAGGATCGTATTGCCCTGGACGCTGCAGGAGTGGCAATCTTAAAGCAACTCGGTTCGAACGAAGCCATAATGGGACGTAAAATCTTTGAACAAGAACAGATTAAAAGAGCAGTTGAATTAGGTTTGGGGATAAGCAAGCCTGATCAGATTGAGTTTATAACTCCAGATAAAGCAAGCCGCGAGTATGCCCAAAAGCTAAAATCAATTCTCGCCCAGGGCTGATTTTTCTTCAAGATCCATTCGCAAAACCCTAAAAAGAATTACCACATTTAAGACCTAGGTTTTGGGAAATAGCTGAAGCGACCATAGAAGAAAGGCTCAGGCTATATGGCTCAAAAACACGTTGCTTTTGCCCCAGCGAGTCAAAAGCAACTCGGATCAAGGCTTCGCTCTCCTCTCCTGCCGTCGAGGAACCATGCCCGCTCAGCCTTTCTCACGGTTTTTTTACCATACAGCCTTCGCCTGGCCAGCAAAAAATGGGGCCTGGCCCCATTTTTCGCAAGGGAACCCGACAGAGTCGGGCGGCGAGTATGTCTGAGCGGAGCGAGTTATGCAGCCGCCGAGAAGAACGAATGGAGAATGGCGTTAAAAATCTGATTTATAGCGAGGCTGTTCCCAAAACCTTTTTATTTTCCTTTACATTTTGAATGTATTTTATTAATATCCGTAAAAAAATAAGCAGATTATAAATAATCCTGTGAAATAAAAAGAAGAAATGAGCTTTTACGAATTGATTCTTTCAAGAAGGTCGATACGTCAGTTCAAGCCTGAACCTGTTTCAACGGAAATTTTAGAAAGGCTTGTCAACGCTGCGCGATTAGCGCCGTCGGCCGCCAATCTCCAACCCCTTGAGTTTATCATTGTCGCTGAACCCGAATTTAGAGAGAAGCTCTTTCCTTGTTTGAAATGGGCAGGTTATATTGCCCCAGAAGGTAATCCTAAACCAGGGCATGAACCCGTCGCTTACATTGTCGTTCTTGTAAATTTAAAGGTGAGGGATAAAGGGTATGAATGGGATGTGGGAGCAGCCGTTGAAAACATGATTCTTACCGCTTGGGTGGAAGGGATCGGGAGCTGTTGGCTTCTATCTTTTGAAAGGGATAAAATTCAAGAAATGCTAAAAATTCCTGTGAATTATAAAATTGACTCTGTCTTGGCTTTAGGATACCCTGATGAGAAACCTGTGGTGGAGGATATGGAGGACTCCTTAAAATATTGGAAAGACAAGCAGGAATGCCTTCATGTTCCCAAGAGAAAGTTAAAAGATATAATTCATTTTAATATTTTTTGATTGATATTTCATGAAAGTAACACCAAGCTTAAATAATGAGAATGATATTATGTTATACATACTTAGATTAAATAAAGGTGGGCTTGGTAAATCAAGCCCCTACATTAATATAAGTGGGCGTTATGAATCCAGCCTTTATAGAATTCTCTATTTTCCAAGGGGTATTAACTAATATAGAGGCAAAGAGGAGGACAAGAAATGCGAATCCTTGGCTTGGTATTATTGATCGGTGGCTTTCTCGTAAGGATATTTACCCAGTCAGCATCCATGGACATCCTTGCTTGGGTATTGATGGGATTGGGGGTTGTAGTTGTTATGATTTCTTATTTGACTAAGAAAAAATAAAAAAGAAAATAATAATAGATTACGTCCTTACTGCCCGGCTTCGGTCATTCCGATGGTTTTAATTAGCAGACCGGAGAGGGCACTGCAAAAGTCGAAATCTTACCTAAAACATTTCCGTATCAGCCATTATTCCCCTTAAATTTCCTGAGATGGCCATTGCTAAAAAGACAGACGCTCTATCTCTTTTCAAACCAAAGCTAAATGCTTCCGTGGGAAAATCTCTGAAATAATCAGATGTGGTTGCTTTGGAACCCAAAGAAAGACTTGATCTTAGTCCTTACGGTATCCGAGATGGAGTAAAAAGTAGGCAGGAAGATTAACGTAAAAAAGGTTGAGGTGGTCAGCCCGCCGATAATGGCCACGGATATAGGCGCCCACATCTGTGCTCTGCGTCCTGCAGCCTCAAAGAATTGGGGCAGAAGGAAGGGGAGTGCCAACGGCAGCACACCAAAAATAGTCGTGATGGCCGTCATGATGATCGGCCGCATCCTATCTTTGCCTCCCTGGACAATAGACTCTTTCTTGCCCATCCCTGATTTGCGGAGCGTCCGGATGTGATCGATGAGTATAATCCCGTTGTTTACCACAATCCCGAACAGAACCAAGAGCCCCAAATAGGAAGTGGTGTTCAAGGTGATATTCGTGAGGGAGAAAAACACAGCTACACCGAACAATGCCAAAGGAACGGTCAGAAGAATTGTAAAAGGATGCACGAAGGACTCGAACAGCGAGGCCATAATGATGTAGATGAAGATAAGGGCGAGAACGATGGCCATATTGGATTCACCCCGGGATTCGCGGAAACGTCTCCAGCCCGAGCCCAAGCTCCACGAATAGCCTTCGGGGAATTGGATAGTATTCATGACCTGGCGAACGTCGTTGGAGATAGCCATCATGCCCTCTGTTTTTGTATTGATCCGTATGTTCAATTTGGATTTTTTATTTTCTTTCTGGATCGAGGTTGATCCCAAACGGTAGGAAATGGACGATATGGCTGAGAGGGGAATTCGTCTAGAGCGGGTTCGCAGGCTTATATTACGGAGGTCCTCTTCAGTAAACTCGTCATCACCCTGGATTTTTAGAATGATGTCGATCTCTCGATTTTCTGTTTTAAACTTTCCGATGGCTCTTTCAGATAGCGAGGAGGAAACTGTCTGGGCTACCATTCGGCTGCTTACACCTGAACTCTCTGCTTTGGCCCGGTCCACCTGGACCAAAAGCTGCGTGTCTCCACCCTCCAAGTCACTGGTGATATCCTCTACGTTTTCGATCGCCCTCAGCTTTTCGATAACCATCGGGGCCAGTTCGGTTAGTGTTGTGTAATCCAGACCGATCAATTCCACTGAAATTCCGCGGTGGAATCCGTGGCGGCCCCAGCGCTGCCCGTATTCGTAGGTTATTCCGGCCCGCCTGGGCAGAAGTTTCTTAAGGCTTTCTTTGATTTCGGTAACTGACGGTCCTTTTTCTTCCAATTCCAGCTCTATTGACCCGCGGAACCGTCCCTGCCGCCAATGCCGCACGCCGAAATCGGTCTCAAGATATTTGATAGCCAGTTCCTCCTTGCGAGAAAGGAGGATATCCTCGATATTAAAGAAAAGGGCTTTCATCTCGCTCAGAGTGAAACTGCGCGGCATAAAGACAGAGATATCTATCTCCCGTTGGTCGCTGCTTGGCATGAACTCCTGCTCGATATTCTTGAACATCTGGAAGGAGACGAAAAAGATCCCGATGGCCAGACCGACAACAAGAAGTTTGGTCTTCCAGTTCTTAATGGTGAAACTGATGATACGCTCGTAAATCGTTGTTAATTTAACCAGCCAACGAGCTTTCTCTCTGGTTTTACCGGCCAGCAGTCTGCTTCCTGCCAGCGGAATGAATGACAGGGAAACTAACAGGGAGGCGATCAGGGCCAGGGAGATAGTCAGAGCAAAGTCCTTCATGAAGCGCCCGAATCCCGCCCTCGACATGAAGCCCAGCGAGATAAAAACGACCAAGGTTGTTAGAGTGGAAGCGGTGACAGCCATGGCCACCTCACTGGCTCCAGTCATAGAGGCTTTTATCGGAGAATAATTCTTCTCTTGACGCAGCCGAAATATGTTCTCCAGAACCACGACGCTGTTATCCACCAGCATTCCCACCGCCATCATCAGTCCGCTGAGGGATATGATGTTGATCGAGACATCAGCTCGGAAAATGTCGCGATAAAGGTACATAAAACTGAAAGTAAAGACCATGGCCATGGGGATAGCCATAGCGATAATGATAGTGGAGCGCATTTTTCTCAAGAAAAACAGAAGCACAAAAACGGCTAGAAGACCACCGACGATCCCGGAAAGGGACAGGTCTTTTAGACTCTTTAATATATCCCGCGATTGATCACGGTAGAAAATAACGGTCATGTCCTTGAGCTCAGGTTCTGTCTCTTTGATCCGCGCCATGGTCGCTTTGACGTTGTTGCAAACATCCACGATGTTGGCGTTGGAAGCACGGTAGACTTGGAAGCGAACAGTCTCTTTCCTGTCCAGGCGGTTATATTCTTCTTTGGGAGGGTAATCGTAGGTCACGCGAGCAACGTCGGCGATAGTGAGACCTTTGTCGCTGACAGGAAGATTTTTCACATCCTCAAGAATCTTCAGTTCCCCTGGTATGCGTGTCACCAAGCGCAGAGGGCCTTCTTCTACATAACCGGCTGATATGTTGATATTGTTATTGCGGATTGTGTCAATCAAGTCCATGATGCGGATAGATGAAGAATAAAAAACTTCGGGTTTAAGGTAGATAGTCAATACTTTATTGCGGATTCCCCGGGTTTCAACATTGGCCACACCTTCTATCCTTTCCAGCTGCTGCATGATGTAATTTTCGGACCAATAATACAAATTTTCCAGGTCGCCCGGTAAAGCGAGGCTGAAGTGGATCACAGGCCGGTCGCTCATAGAGAAGCGGCGAATTCGAATGTTTTCGATGTCATCGGGGAGGTCGTTCCTGATCTGGTCGATTTTATCTCGGATCTGCATCATAGCCAGATCCATGTTTGTGTCTCCCTTAAACTGAAGATGAATACGCGAGGATGAGGATGATGAGGAGGAGCTGAGATTCTCGAGATTGTTGATAGTGGCCAGGACATCTTCTAAGGGTCTGGTGATGGTGCGTTCCACCTCCTCGGGAGAGGAGGAAGGATAAGGGATTTGCACCATAAGTCCTGGGAAGGAGGTATCGGGCATCATTTCCAGGGGAAGTTTGAGTATAGATATCACCCCGATGGTGATGAAAATAAGCATGGCCACAATGATGGAAACTGGCTTTTTTATGGAAAATTCAGGTAGATTCATGGTTTTTTTGCTTTAGCCTTGTCTAGAGCTGGAGTCATTTTGAAGCTCTTCAGGAAACTCAAGAGGCGGCTTTGCGACTCTTGGGTAACCTCAGTCTCCCTGACCACCATGCTGTAGACCAAGGGGATAAAGATCAGTGTTAGAAAAGTGCCGAAGATTAAACCTCCGATCAAGGTTAAGGCCAGGGGGATGCGGATCTCGAATCCCTCGTTAAAATCCAGGGCCATGGGCACAAGTGCCAGCACTGTCGTAATCGAGGTCATGATGATCGGCCTCCACCTTACCTGAGCAGCGGTTTTTATGGCTTCCATCTTAGACATTCCTTGTTTCTCGAGCTTCCCGATGTAATCAACAAGCACGATGGCGTTGTTGACGATGATACCGGAGAGAATGATTAAGCCGATGAGCACGATTACGTTAATCGACATGCTGAATATGAGACCGACGATAACGACTCCGATAATACCCAAGGGGATGGTGAACATGATGATAAACGGTTTTTTAAAGGATTCGAACTGGGAAGCCATGACGAGATAGACCAGGAAAACGGCAAGAAAAATAGCGAAAATCATCGAGGAGAAGGCCACATCCTGCTCCATGCTCTGTCCAGCCAGATAGATCGAGCATTCTGGACCACAGTCTATTGATTCGGCCGCTGCCATTACTTTTTCCTTGGCGGTATCCATGGCGGTTCCGGAGATGTTCCCGGTGATGACTGCAGATTTTTGCTGGAGGATACGGCGTATTTCTGCCGGACCCTCTTTGATCCGGATCTCTGCCAGCGCTTTTAACGGCACCATCATGCCTAAGCCGTTGCGGATATTGATCCGGCTGATCTTATCCACGCGGTCTCGGAAATCCTCCGAGAGGCGAACCCGGATGTCTACCTCACGGTCGCTTTCGATAAAGCGCGTTGCCACATCCCCCTCAATTTTATTCCTGATCTGGGATCCTACCGAGTTTATGGTCATGTTTTGAGAAGCAAGCAGGGCCCTGTTGAAGATGATCTGGATTTCTGGATAGCCTTCTTCCATGCTGGATTTCAGGTCGATGATTCCGTCCACGCTCCGGATTTTCTCCAGGAGCTCGTCAGAGACCTCTTTGATCATCTCGAGGTCGTTCCCTGAGACTACTACTTCCAGTGGAGCTTTGAAAGAGAACAAGCGGGGTTTGTAAACTTTGACCTTGGTAGTTGGAAACTTTTCCAGGTCGGCCCTGACCAGGTCCATAACCCGATCTTCCTTTTTTCCCAGGATTCCCGGTTTCAGGCGGAGGGTGAACTCGGAGAGGTTTTCGCGTTCTTCTTGAAAGGAGATGCCGCCCCTGGACCCCCTTCCAATGAGCTCATAGATGCTGTCTATTTCTTCGTGTTTTTTCAACACCTCAGAAATATCGGTAATTATGGCGGTGTTTTCTTTGAGGGACGTTCCAGGCTGAAACTCGACGTTGATTAAGAACTCTCCCTGGGAGATAACAGGGATCAGTTCCTGTCCCATGAAGCGGGTCATGAAGATGGCTGTGAAAAAGAGAACTATCACAGTAATGAAAATGATTTTTCTACGCCCAAAGGAGACAACTTGGGTTTTTTTATACGAGAGGTAAAATTGGCTGTAGACTTTATCCAGTGGTTTAAACAGGAACTTAAGCCATCCGGTCAACCTTTGCTTAGAATTCTCACGGCGCAGGGCTGCGCTGAGCATAGGCACAAGAGTCAAAGACACAACTAAAGAGGCCAACAGAGAATAAGTCACGGTCAGGGCCATATCCTTGAATAGCTGGCCCGCAATTCCTTCCACGAACACAATCGGAAAAAATACCGCTACTGTTGTGAAAGTGGAAGCAGTTACGGCTCCAGCCACTTCGGATGTGCCCTGCAAGGCGGCCTTGTACGAGTCCTCTCCCTTTTCTCTATAACGCTGGACAGACTCCAAGACAACGATGGAATTATCAACCAGCATCCCGATTCCGAGCGCCAATCCGCCGAGTGAGATTATGTTTAAGGAAATATTGGATGAATACATAAGAAAGAATGTTATGACTACTGAGATGGGTATGGCAGCTCCAATGATCAAGGTGCTGCGGAAGTTTTTCAAAAAGTAAAGAAGGACAAGAATTGCCAGTAATCCTCCGATAAGGGCGGTTTTTTTGACCTCCTGGATGGTGTTTTTGATGAATTTGGACTGGTTAGTGATAACCAGATAATCCATGTTTCTGGGCTTCAGGATATTTGCCTGAACCATATTCAGCTTGTCGGCGACAGCATTGGCCACGGAAACCGTGTTGGCATCTGCGGCCCTGTAGATGGCAGCTTCGATACATTCTCGGCCATTTATGCGCGAGATGACTTTCCGTTCTTTATGGCCACGGAACACATCCGCAATACTTCCCAGCTTTAGCTGGACGTCGCCCCGTTTTTCGATGATGATATCTTTTATTTCCTCCACTGTCGTGAATTGATTGACGGTTCTTACCAGAAACTGGCTGTCTTTTTGTTTCAGGATCCCGGCTGAGAGATTCACGTTTTCTTGTGCCAGACGGTTGGCCACAGTTGTGATCGGGATGTTGAGAAGGCTAAGCTTCTGCTCATCGATGTCGATGTGGATCTCATCTTCGAGACCGCCTGATATGGAGCAAGCAGCAACCCCCTCGATACTCTCCAAGGCTTGTTTGACTTCTCTCTCTGCTATAAAGCGGATGCGGGCCAGATCAGCATCTCCAGTCAAACCCAATCTCATGATGGGTTCCTGGTTGGGATCGTATCTGAGGATAACAGGCTTGGTTGCGTCCCTGGGAAGGCGAAGTAGATCCAGTTTTTCCCTGAGTTTAAGGGTAGCGAAATCCATGTTAGTGTGCCAGGCAAACTCAACCGTAACCTCGGAGAGCTCGGCGCGGGAGACCGAAGAGATACGCACAACATTATCAACAACACCGCAGGTCTCCTCGATGGGTTTGGAGATGATGTTCTCTATTTCCGAAGGAGCTGTGCCCGGGTATTCAGTCTGGATAGTAAGCGTGGGATAGGAAATCTTTGGCAACAAATTCAGGTTCAGTTTGGAATAGGCGATAAAGCCAAAAATTATTGCGGCAACGGTGAACATAAAGATGGATACTGGGCGATTGATGGAGAACTTAACGATTTTCATTGAATCACGTCAACTCTTTGGCCGTCCTTGAGCCCTTCGACTCCAACGATTACGATGACTTCGCCTTCATTCAGACCTTCTGTGACTTCAACGTGGTCTTCCTCGAGGAGGCCAAGGAGTACTTCGCGCTGGGACACTTGGCGCCGATTGAGGACAAAGACATAACTCTTGTTCTGCTTGTAGAGAATGGCTTTGCGAGGGATAACAAGGACGTTCTCTTTCATCCCGATTGCGATTCGAACTTCCACGAACATCCCTGGTTGCAGACGGAGAGACTTGTCGACGACCTCCACTGTGACCTTGACTGTTCCTGTTTCGACATCGATCCGGGGATTGATCAGCTTGACATCTCCATCGAACACCAATCCTTTCAGAACTTCGGTGGTCACCTCCGCGGACATGCCGAGAGCGAGCTTAATAGCATCGGAGGTGGGAACAAACACGCGGACCAGCAAAGGATTGAAATCTTCTATCGTATACACCTGAGTGTTGGCGTTGACACGATCTCCGGCTTCGATGAGGCGCTCGGTGATGTAACCTTCGGAAAGTGCTCGAATTTTAGTCCGATCCAGCTGAAGCTGGAGATTGTTGAAATTCTCCAGACGGTTCTTGTAGTCAAGCTGCCTTTGTTTGTACTGTGCTTCCGTCGCCTGAAACTCCTGCTCTGAAACAAGCGAGCGCTTGACAAGCTCTTGACTACGAATGTAATTATTCTCTGCTTCTTCCAGGTTTAGTTTGGCCTGGTCCAGTTGGATCTTTGCCTGATTGTAGCTGATCATGATTTCCTTGTCATCGAGTTCAGCCAAGACATCGTTTTCTTTAACATAATCTCCCTCTTCCTTAACGATCCTCTTGACATAGGCTGGGAGATGAGAGTAAATCTCGACCTTCCGTTCGGGCTCTATGATACCGTTGAGGACGAGGTAAGAGTTTAGGTTTTGACGCTGGACTGGCGTCACACTCACCGGAACCGCTGGACCTCCGCCGCGCTGAAATCGAGCGAGGACCTGCGGAATCTGGTCCTTTGGGATACGCCCTGATTTTATGGCTTCTTTCACACGGTCAGGGATATCAAGCTTATCGACATCGATATCTTTGCCTTCTTGAGATTCAGCTCTGGGCTTTTGGCCAGGCCTGCCCGGAGTGTCACCCTTATCTGGGGCTTTTTCAGCTTCTTGGTTTTCATTTGGCTTTGTTCCCATGTTCGTGCCGCTGTCTGCGGATTTTTTGCAGTTAATAGCCATAGCCAGGAACATGATCAATATGATGACGGATAATTTTCGCATAATCACTCACCTAACGATATTTGATAGATTATTTTTCGCAATACGTTTTCTCTCTCGAGCTCGATTACTGAGGTCGCTATCTGACCAACCTCATTTTTCATCCCATCCTATTAAATGGGTAGAGTTGTTCTTTATGCAGCTTATAATTTTAGACGAAAATGTCTGCTATTTCTTCCATAATTTTATCTATAATTTATATATAATTTATATTATAAAATTCTGCCTTCTTATACAAATCTCCTTTCAACAATCAAAAAGATGTGTTTTTTCTGCGCGATTTGAAATCCCTTCACCTCATGATTTACTATCCAGTATGATTTGCCGAGGTAAAATCGGAGCATGAATGTTCATTCAGCCATCACAGCCGAAAAGGAATTTCTTACCGGTCGGCTGAAAAAGACGGGAATTCAGAAGAGTTAGTAATAATCATCGAAATATAGACGCGGTGATTTTCTGCCGTTTATAGCTTGATTATAGGCCGGCAACGGTCAGCTCTTTTACTTTTATTGTTGGGCCGGCAACGGGGCTGCGGAAGTCAAGGTCATTCCCAATCATTTCTATATTATTCAAGATTTCTCCGAGATTCCCGGAGATGGTAATTTCTGAAACGGGATAGACTATTTCTCCTTTTTCAATCCATAAGCCGAATGCCCCTCTGGAGATATCACCGGTCACAGGATTGAGTCCGTGGCCTATGGTTCTGACGAGGATTAAGCCCTTTTCCGTGGAAGAGATGATTTTTTCTGGAGTGGTATTTCCGGCTCGTAGATAAAAATTGCTGGGACTGACACTCGTTCCACTCGAGCTTCCTGTAGATTTGAGCTTCAGTTTCCTCGCAGCGTAAGTGTTGCATAGGTAATTTTTAAGTATTCCTTTATCCACAACTAGAGTTTTTTGGCTGGGAACTCCTTCGGCGTCAAATGGCCTTGTGCCCAGCCTCCCGGGCATGAGTCCGTCGTCAGAGACTGTCACTCTTTCATTCCCGATTCTTTCTCCTAGCTTATCAACTAAAAAAGAAGTTTTCTGGTAGATGGATACTCCGGAGACACAGGCAAAAAGAAAGCCAAGTAGCCAAGAAGTCATAGTGGGTTCAAAAATAATAGGTACTTTTTGTGTCTTTATTTTTCTGGGTTTAATCTGCCTCACAGTTCTCTCAACTGCTTTCTTGGCAACCTCTTCTGGTGAATCTAATTCTTTGAAATGGAGCTTTGAAGATGACCAATAGTCTTCAACTTGATTGTCCGTTTCTCCTGCCAGCAGACCAAGGCTCAGTCCACAGAATGTCTGCTCGTACTCCTCGAGGAAGCCGTTCGAGTTTGCAAAGATTATCCTGATTTCTCTGGTTTCAAAGCTTGCCCCATGTGAGTTTGTGATCCTCTTATCTTCTAGGGCGATTTTTTCTGTCTCTGTGGCCAGGGCAATTTTCTTTTTAGAATCAAGGTTTGAGATTTCTGGATCAAAAAGTTTTAGGGAAGGGATGTCAATCTTTTTCTTGGGGATAGCGGGAAGTCCTGAGAATTCATCAGGGCTGGCAAGGTTTGCCCTCTTTACGGCATTTTTCACAAGATGCTCGAGTGTTTCTTTGGATAAATCTGAAGAAGAGGCAAAGGCAGTTTTTTTATCCTTGATGACTCTCAAGCCCAAGGACCTGGATCCTGCTTCAACGAGGTTTTCAATTTTTCCCAATCTTACGTCGACGCTGAATTCATAGCCGTCCAGGATGGATATTTCCACTTCGTCCGCTCCGTTGTTTTTTCCGAAATTCACCAGGCTTTCTGCCTGTTCTTTGAGCTTCGCGGGCTTTTTTCCCTTTTCCACTATTGTCCTCCAACTGTCATCCTGGTAATTTTTATCGTGGGGCAGCCGTCGACAACCGGAGCAGCCTGGCCTTCTTTTCCGCAGGTTCCTGTTTGTAGGCCAAATTTAAGGTCAGAGCCCATCATTTCAATATTTTTTAAAATATCAATATTGGTTCCGATAAGAGTTGCTTGCTTGACAGGTGCTGTTAGTTTTCCGTTTTCTATAAGATAGCCTGAGCTGACTGAAAAAGTGAACTTTCCCGAATCTTCCACCTGGCCTCCCAGGAATTTATTTGCATAAAATCCCTTTTCTACAGATTTAATGATTTCATCCGGAGAGTGCTCTCCTCTGTCGATGTACGTATTGCTCATCCTTGGAATGGGAATGCTTGCATAGTCCTGTCTTCGGCCGTGACCTGTGAGAGGTCTTCTCATCAGTTTGGCTGAAAGCCTGTCTTGAAGAAGGCCTGCCATCTTTCCCTTCTTGATGAGAAGAGTTTTTTTGGGGACTGTCCCTTCATCATCAATATTGTAAGAGCCTCGAAAATTGGGAATAGTGGGATCGTCGTAGATCGTAACCTGGCCGCTGCCTACTTTTTTTCCCATCTTATTCCAAAAAATTGAGGTTTTTTTGCGATTAAAATCTGCTTCGAGCAGATGTCCGACTGCTTCGTGAACCAAAACGCCGCTATGACCTGGAGCGAGCACAACTGGCATCTCTCCGGCCGGTGGCAAGGCCGCTTCCAGAAGCTCCATGGCTTCCTTTGCTGCGTCTTGACCTATTTCCTTGGGAGTGAGGTCATGGGTGAAATATTCCATGCCCACTCTTCCTCCTCCACCTGAGAAGCCTGCTTCTCTTTTGGCCTCATGCTCAGCAATAGCCAGACAGGCAAGCTTCATGAGAGGGCGAACATCAGAGACCTTTAATCCTTCTGAATTGAGAATGGTCACGAACTGAGTATGATCCAGGAGGGAAACCTTGACTTTCTTTATTTTTCGGTCGAAATTCTGGGCAGAATGATAGGTTTCTTTGACGAGGGATATTTTTCTCTCCAGAGATTCCTTATGAGGGGACTCTAGGACTGGGTAAAAATTATGACGATACTGGACTGGGCTTAGGGGAGAAGTTTCCTTCAGGGCGCGGCTCGAGGCGATAGAGGCTGCTGTAAGGGCAGCTTTTTTGATTTTTTCAAACGAGAGATCATTTGTGTAGCCGTATCCTGTTTGTTCGCCGGATAAAACTCTTATTCCCAATCCAAGACTTATGCTCTCTGCAGTCTCTTTAATGATATCTTCTTCCATGTTGATGAAATTGTAGATTTTATACTCCAGGTATATTTCTGAAAAATCGCCTCCGCGGGAAAGAGCGATACTCAAGATTTCTTGGAGGTCGCCGAGAGAAATGTTGAAGTGATCTTCAAATGCGAGAGAGGGAGGATTTTTCATTAAAGTAGAGAGATTCTTTCCTTTTCACTCAAAAGATTTCCTGATTGAGGATCGACCGCATAACAGGCCCCACCCCTGAATAGAGTGACGACCTTTCCTGAAGCGTATGGATTGCCTGCAAGATGAGGGGCGTCAAGAAGGCCCTTGTGAATGGCTTCTGCGAGCGTTTTAGGATCACTCCAAGGGTCCATGACGTTATCAGCAGCGAAGTTCTTAAGTGCCTGCAATAGATATTTTGCTTCCTCGACAAGCTCTTCCTTTCTCTCTTTTATCCTCGGGTCATCAAGAATTTGAGGAGCACCCAAAGAGAAATTCTTTATAATTCCATGCGTGATTTTAGCACTTTCGATTATATCTTGAGGAGTTGCTGCGTGGTCTGCTTCACAAAATCCAACAACATGGACTATTTTTGGCTCCAGGCTCATCTGGAACATACAAGAAGAGGAGAGCTGTCCTTTAGCAACATCAGGATCTGGAGAAAGGCAGGCCAAACCTGTCCTCGTCTGGCGAATACTCGTAAAGCTTTTATCATGAAGAGATTCGATAAGCTCTATTTTGGCCAGCATCTTCGCTAAGTCCATCACAGGAGATGTTTGAGCTGGGCTGTTGAACATATACTGAGCTACATAATGAGTTATCCCCATTTTCTTTGCGTTATATGCTGCTAGAAATGCCGCTACTACTGCCACCGTGTCATGAGCATCCCTCAAGCTCCAGTGGTGAGATTCATTAACTTCAAGAGGGATTCTATGCTCGGCGTACCATTTCATTGCCTGCTGATTTTCTGCGATGGAATCCTCTGGAGTTCGGTCAGAACGGCCATCAAGCTGGTTGTACCAACAGAGTGGAACTGCCCCCCAGGCAATATTTATGGTTTTAAGCGACATCTCCGCCCATTTAATAAGGTCTCTTGTGCCTGAATAACAACGGAGCAAGGGATAGTTGCCGCAACGCGTGGCTTTATAGATGGCTTCGAGCTCCTCTGGTTTTCTCAGCGCAACTCCTCCTGCCCCATCTTGCTCTTTTCTCATTTCGTCTGGACGGAAAAAACTTTCCTGGGCGTTCTGATCAGGTCCGATGGAGATGACATCCAATGTCTTAGATAGCGCAATTTCTTTAGCTCCCTTAACCGTAGCTTCTACCGTGGGCAGCCCAAAATGGTGACGGAGAAGAGGATAAGAACCGTTGGAAGCTATTCGGTCGATGAGATTCTGGGGAGGAATCTCATCCTTTTTTACTTCTTTAGCTTTCCCTTTGAGAAAGGAGATTATGTTTTCTTGAGGCTCAAGGCCGCCGAAGGTAGCTTCAAACAATCCGCTCTGACGGGCGACTCTGGCAGTGGGCGGCGTTCCGCCAAAGATGAAAGTCTTATCCTGCCACTTGTTTTTTTCGACCTCTTTTTTTAAAGCAGCCAATAATTTTTTTAGCACTTCAGGAGTTAAGCGATAGCTGATAGCTATAAGGTCTGGATTGTGTTTCTCTATAGCTTCTGATATTTTTTCTACGGAAACAGCGGGACCAAGGAAAAGTGTTTCATAGCCGTGGCGTTCGGCTAATTTTAGAAAATTCAGGATGCCCGCGACATGGACGCAGTTCCCTACCGAGGCTCCAAGAATTTTTTTTTTATTAGATAATCCCACCTTAAATTTCTCCGGTCACAGCCAGAAGACGAATTTCTTTGATGGTCATTCCCTTAATTCCCAACTTTTGGACGGTTCTCCCTTTTTTCCAGAAATCTGTTCCTCTCATTATTGAAGCCAGGTGGATGATTGATTTTATGACGGGTGTTTCCACTTTGAGCATATCTCCGATGGAAGCAATTGGCACGAGGCTCATAGGTACGTCCTCATCGACATAACGGTGGTGGAGCCTGTCAGGAGCCTTTATTCCCAGATATCCAGGGTTGTCCTGAATAGCTTCATGGAGGTTATCTCCTGTAGCACTGTAAGCTGTGTAAAGCCAGGCCCTGGCACTCATGACTTTTATGCCTAAGGCGGCGGCAACATCTAGGCGTTCCTTGTCCAATTTTTCGAGAACATGGGCAACAGAAGGGCTTGCGCCTTTAATGTAGTACTCGAAGTCACCATAAGTCGATTCGATCCAGCCTGCATTCAGAATTGTGAGGGCGGGATGAAATACAGCGCCTATATTTTCAAAACTTGTTTTAAAGATATTGTCTCCAGGGATAAATTGGGGGAATGCCCTGTTGATGATTTTCAAAATGCCAGGAATCCAGTAAGCTGGAAGGGTTGCCAGGGGAACAGAATTTTTTACAGAAAATATCCTGGCATGCGCTGGTCCGAGAGCTCTTGAAGCATAAAGAAATGTCTGTGCTTCAGCGATAAAAGGAAACCGCTTTAGGCCCATTTGTTTGAAGACGTTGTAAAACTCCAGTGCTCCACCTGTCCGGCCAGGATTGAGGATAACCACCTGATTCTCTTTAAGGTATGGTGCACAGGTCTCTGCGATGTTACGATGAGCGGAGGCGGGCACAACGACCATGAGGACATCTGCGCCGTTGATACATTCTTGTATATTGGTCGAAGCGAGCTCAATCTTTCCTATTCCTTTGATCTCTCCCTCGACTTTGATTGCTTTTCTTTGCATAACAGGTTTGATCCTGTTCCGTCCTCGATTATAAAGATTGACCTTGAAGCCTTTAATAGCCAGATGACCTGCCATGGCCAATCCGCCGTGTCCAGCTCCTATAACGCAGAATTTTTGATCTTTTGGATTTTTTTTCAGAACGTCTTTTATGTATTGCGCTCTTCTTATATCCGATGCTTTCGTTATTTTCTTTTTCATTTTTCCAATCCCCAGCTAAAAAGCGTTGCTTATTTCGATTGAAATTGCTTTATAATCAAAACATCTCCCTCAAGGCGTAATTGAACCTTTGATTTTGTAGTTTACTTATTTTTTGATTTCTTGAAAAGCTAGCATATTTTAATAAATTCCATTTGGAAAGGCAAATATTAGCGGGGTCAGGTCTTGTTTTTTGCTTTTACTCATGCAACCGAAATTAACGAAATTTTTGAGATAAGCAAAAAGCAAGACCTGACCCCTTTATTGCCCTTTATTGACTGGTAGATGGGAAATATTTATAATTTATTCAAATGAAAGAAGATGCGGCAGATGCGCTCATCGAGGCCGCCCTAAAAGAGGATATGCCTGAGGGCGATATCACCTCTGAAAGCGTAATCCCGGCAGATTCTGAATCAGAAGCAATAATTCTTGCCAAAGAAGAGGGTGTTCTGGCAGGGATTGATGTTGCCGAGAGAGTTTTTCATAAAATTGACCCGTCAGTTGTTTTTGAAAAAAGATTAAATGACGGCCAGAAGTTTAAGGCAGGCCAGACATTGGCTAAGATTCAAGGGCCATCGGTTTCTCTCCTCAAAGGTGAGAGAACTGCTCTTAATTTTCTCCAAAGAATGTCCGGAGTTGCAACCACAACTCAGAATTTTGTTCAGGCGCTTCAAGGAACAAAAACAAAGATTCTTGATACGCGTAAAACAACGCCTGGCTTAAGATGTCTTGAAAAATATGCGGTGAAGATGGGTGGAGGAGAGAATCACCGCTTCAGTCTTTCTGATATGGTATTGATCAAAGATAATCATCTGAAGATTGTTGGTAGCATTTCTCAAGCAGTAAAGAGTGCAAAGGAAAGTGTAAATCCTGGAGTGAAAGTCGAGGTTGAAGCCACCAGCTTAGAGGAAGTTCAAGAAGCTGTCCAAAGTGGAGCAGATATGATTATGCTCGACAACATGTCGGAGGAGGCGATGAAAGAAGTCGTCAAGCAAGTGAAAGGGAAAGTTCCTTTAGAAGTTTCGGGCAAAGTTTCCCTGAGTAGAGTCAGGAAAATAGCTTCTCTTGGAGTTGATTTTATCTCCGTGGGTAGCTTAACTCATTCTTACAAATCTGTGGACATGAGTATTGAGTTTTTGAGATAAGCGATAATGAGTGAAGAAAAAAGCTTAACTGCTGATATTCTGGTAATCGGCTGTGGGATTGCTGGAGCTAGTGCAGCTCTTGAAGCAGCAAAAAGCGGTCTAAGGGTGATCGTTGTTACCAAAAACTCAAAGCTTGAAGAATCGAACACCTATTATGCCCAAGGCGGGATTGTTTCACTGGGACATGATGATTATCCAGAGCTCTTGAAAGAGGATATCGTTCAATCTGGTGATGGTATCAATAATCCAGCGGCTGTTGATATTCTGGCTAGCGAAGGCAAAAAGGCTGTAGATGATATCCTAATTAAAGATCTCAAAATCCCTTTTGCCAGGAGTGCTCCAGATTCTTTAGATTATGCGCAGGAAGCCGGACACTCTCGAAGACGCATCCTTCATATAAAGGATACGACAGGTAAGACAGTCGAGGAGAGGTTTATCCAGGCTTTAAAGAAGTACTCCAACGTGAAACTTCTTGCCGACCATACTGCTGTGGATTTGTTGACTATTCCTCATCACTCCAAGAATCCTACATTTTATTATGAAGAGCCGCATTGCGTCGGAGCTTATGTCTTAGACAACGAAAGCGGCAGAGTTAGAACGATTTTTGCCCACTACACGATCCTGGCTACTGGTGGCTGTGGTACAGTCTATCTATATACATCCAATCCCAGGGGAGCCATCGGAGACGGCTATGCCATGGCTTACAGGGCAGGAGCCAGAATTGTAAACATGGAATACATCCAGTTTCATCCTACCTCTCTTTTTCATCGAGATGCAGGTGGTTTTTTGATTTCAGAGACGGTTAGAGGAGAGGGCGCCCGGTTAAAGACCAAAGAGGGCAAGACCTTTATGGAGAATTATAACAAGAAGAGAGAGTTGGCTCCAAGGGATGAGGTGACTAGGGCTATCTATGAGGAGATGACAAACAGTAATTCAAGTTATGTTTACTTGGATTTAGTTTCCTATGCGAAGTTTGATATCAGGAAAAGATTCCCCAATATCTACAGAACCTGCTTGGAGTATGGAATAGATATTACTAAGGAGCCCATCCCTGTTGTTCCTGCTGCCCACTATTGCTGCGGAGGGGTTCTCGTTGACGAATGGGGAAAAAGCTCGCTAAGAAGCCTGTTTGCAGTTGGCGAGGTTTCATGCACCGGCGTCCATGGTGCAAACCGTTTAGCCTCAACTTCTCTCTTGGAAGGCCTCGTGTGGGGAACAAGAGCTTCAAAATATATTGCCTCCCATTTTAATCCTGCCGTGTCTTATAAATCCTCGGATATACATGAATGGTATTATCCTGAGAAAGGGGAGGAGGTTGACCCAGCCCTAATCAACCAGGATTGGATTTCTATCCGGTCAACCATGTGGAATTATGCGGGGATCATTCGGACAAAAAAGCGTCTGGAGAGGGCGAGAGCTGACCTGGATTATCTCCGCCATAGGATCGAGAAGTTTTACAAAGAAGTGAAAATGGATGCGAAAGTGGTAGGCTTGAAACACGGAATCCTGGTTGCTCAGCTGATCACCTATGCAGCCTTAGGAAATCCAGTTAGCCTGGGATCCCATTATTTACTGGATTAATCCTGTCTTTCTGTTCTGGTTATGATCTTCCTTCCAACGGGCTCAAGCCTGAATCCATGGATTGACTTTTTGGTGTAGAGAAATAAAATAACTTATCTTATAATAGGACGATAAGAAGAAACGAGTTGGAGAAAATTATGGCAGACAGTGAGAAGATAAAAGATACTTTAAACCTCCCGCAGACCTCGTTTTCTATGAAGGCCAAGCTTTCACAGAAAGAGCCCGAGATTATTAAGAAGTGGGAGGAAATGAAGCTCTACCAGAAAATTCAGAAGAAGAGAGAGAAGAGTCCTTCGTTTGTTCTGCATGATGGTCCTCCCTATGCCAACGGGAGTATTCATCTTGGAACTGCCATGAACAAGATTTTAAAGGACTTCATAGTCAAGACAAAAACCATGCAGGGCTTCAGGTCTCCTTATTTACCCGGGTGGGATTGCCACGGCCTTCCAATTGAAATCAAAGTAGACCAACTCTTAGGAGAAAAGAAGAGAGAACTTTCTATCCTCAAAATTAGGGAAGAATGTAAAAAGTATGCACTTAAGTACGTAGATATTCAAAGGAATCAATTCAAAAGGTTGGGAGTATTTGGTGAATGGGAGAAGCCTTACCTAACCATGGACTATGAGTACGAAGGCGAGGTCATTCGTTATCTGGCAGCCTTTTTTGCTTCAGAGAGTGTTTATAAAGGAAAGAGACCTGTTCACTGGTGTCCCCACTGTCAAACAGCTCTGGCCGAAGCTGAAATAGAGTATAAAGACCGCAAGTCTCCTTCTATCTATGTAAAATTCCCCATGATTTCAGATCTTTCCGAGAAATTTCCTGCTTTGAAGACGAAAAAAGTATTCGTCCTAATCTGGACTACAACTCCCTGGACTTTGCCAGCCAATTTGGCCATAGCCTTTCATCCGAATTATGAATATGCCGCTTTCGAGAATAACGGAGAAGTCTATATTGCAGCCAAGCGGTTGATTCCTGTCCTTGCCGAAGAGTTAGGGTTCAAAAAGACTAAGGTTCTTGCGACTTTTACTGGGAAGGCGATGGAGGGTCTTAAAGCTCGTCATCCCTCTATTGATAGAGAGTCTGTTTTTGTTTTGGCTGATTATGTAACTCTTGACCAGGGAACGGGATGTGTTCATACTGCTCCTGGCCATGGTCATGAAGATTATCTAACAGGAATAGCTTATGGACTTGATATCTATACTCCTGTGGATAGCGAGGGAAAGTTTATTTCCCAGGTCGAAAAATATGGCGATATGAATGTTTTTGATGCGAATAAATCTATTAATGATGATATGAAAAGAGACGGTACTCTTTTGAAAGAAGATGAGATTGTCCATTCCTATCCCCATTGCTGGCGGTGTAAGAATCCTGTGATTTTCCGAGCAACAGCACAGTGGTTCATCTCCATGGAGAAAGATGATTTGAGGAAAAAGGCGATGGAGGAGATAAAGAAGGTACGCTGGATTCCTCCCTGGGGAGAAGAGAGAATCGCTAACATGGTGAAAGCTCGACCGGACTGGTGTATTTCCCGGCAGCGGTCCTGGGGCGTCCCGATTCCTGCTTTTTACTGCCATGATTGTGGACACATTCTTGCTGATGAAAAAGTAACTCTCAGGATTGCCGATATCTTTTCTAAAAGCGGTTCTGATTCTTGGTTTGCGAAAAAAGCAGAAGAGCTTCTTCCGCCAAATTCAAAATGTCCTCAATGCGGTTCAAAAAAGTTCGATAAAGAAGAGAACATACTTGATGTATGGTTTGAATCTGGAGCAAGCCATAATGTTCTGGGAAGAAGAAGTGATCTACCCTGGCCATCGGACATCTATGTGGAAGGTCATGACCAATACAGAGGTTGGTTCAACAGCTCTCTTTTTGTAGGGCTTGCTGCGAAAAAAGCCTCGCCCTACAAGTCTGTCATAACCCATGGCTTTGTCCTTGATGAGCAGGGAAGGGGAATGTCCAAATCCCTCGGAAATTTCATCGATCCTGAAGAGGTCATCTCAAGAAACGGAGCCGAAATCTTGAGGCTCTGGATAGCAATGCTCAACTACAAAGAAGACGTGCGTTTCGGGCAGGAGACCCTGCAGAGGCTTGTTGAAGCTTACCGCAAGATCAGAAATACGTGGAGATTTATCCTGGGGAATATATACGACTTTTCTCCAGATGAAGAGAGTGTTGCCCCTCAAAGGATGGAATTTCTGGATAAATGGATACTTGAAAAAAGTGTCAGGACAGGGAAAAAGATCATAAGAGCCTATGAGAATTATGAGTATCATATTATTTTTCATACTATCTATAATTTTTTCACTGTAGAGTTGAGCTCTTTTTTCTTGGATGTACTCAAGGATAGGATCTATTGTTCAGGAAAAAAATCAGAACTTCGAAAATCAGCTCAGACAGCCCTTTTTAATCTCCTCAAATCCACTCTTGTAATGATGGCTCCGATTTTGCCTTTTACAACGGAAGAGGTGTGGGAAACTATGCCTGCCTTTAACAGCAAGGAGGAGTCCATTCATTTAGAGCAGTTTCCTGCTTTCAAGGAGAAATGGTTGGATGATGATTTGTTTAAAGAGGGAGAGAGTCTGTTACTTGTCAGGGATAAAGTCCTAAAAGAGCTTGAGGTAGCAAGAGATGAAGATCGTATCCTTAATTCTTTAGAAGCAAAGGTTACCTTAAAGGTTCCTTCTTCTCAACAGGAGCTTTTGAACAAGTATAAAGAAGAGCTATCCTCATTTTTCATAGTTTCAGCTGTGGAACTCCAATCGCAATCTGGCGAAGAGTTAGAGGTAGAAATCTCAAGGGCAAAAGGGGAAAAATGCCAGAGATGCTGGAATTTTTCTCAATATGTGGGAAAAAGCTCCGAATATCCCCACTTCTGTAAGCGTTGCGAAGAAGTGGTTAAGACGATAAATTCATGAACCGTAGAATATTCTATTTATTATTCATTCTCGTCTTGCTCGCTGCTGACCAGCTGACTAAGGCTATCGTTGCCCAAAAGATACCTTTTTTGAACAGCAAAAGCATTATCCCCGGTTTTTTTAATCTTACCCATATTAGAAACCGAGGGGCAATCTTTGGCTTTTTTTCCCAATCAGGAAGCCAGTTTCTCTACGTAGTACTCACGCTGGCATCTTTGGCAGCTTTAGCTTTGGTCATTTTATATTTTTTCAAAACACCAACTTCAGAAAGGCTAATGATAATTTCGTTATCTCTTATCCTGGCAGGGGCTCTCGGTAACATGATAGATAGAATCTTCAGGGGATACGTGATAGATTTTATGGATTTCTACGTAAAAAAATGGCACTGGCCTTCCTTTAACATTGCTGACGCCAGTATAACCATTGGCGCTGTTATCATTATTTTTCTATTCTTTTTTAGAAAAGGGCTAAAATGTTCCCTATCATCCTAAAGATAGGTCCGATAACCATTCATACCTATGGACTGATGATGGCCGTGGGAGTAGCTTGCGCCCTGTTGTTTCTTTATTTCCAATCCAAGAAACATGACCTTCCCAGCTCGAAAATCATTGATATGGCTTTCTACACAATCATAGTTTCTTTAATCGGAGCCAAGCTTATTCTTCTTGTCGGGAATTTCTCGTATTATGTGCGCTACTGGCGAGAGCTTCTAAGCTTGGCGCGATCAGGGGGTGTTTTTCAGGGTGGACTCACTTTTGGAATTATATTTGCTCTCTGGTATTTCAGGAAACACAAAATCCCCACCTGGAAAGCAGCTGATATTGTCGGACCAGCTTTAGCTTTGGGGCATGGATTTGGCCGAATCGGCTGTTTCAGCGCCGGATGCTGCTATGGAACGGAATCTTCTTTACCCTGGGGAATGATTTTTAATAATAAATACGCCAGTGACCTAACTGGCGTTCCCCTCGGAATTCCTCTTCATCCAACGCAGCTCTATGAGGCTGCTTTGAATTTCCTTAACTTTTTTGTTTTATTTCTTATACTGAGGAAGAAAAGATTTGATGGCCAGGTCTTTTCCTTCTATATCATAAATTATTCCATAATAAGGTATTTTGTTGAATTTTATCGTGGTGATCACCCTGACAAAGCCTTCATTTTCCGCAATCCTTCTCCCTACCTCAGCCTTTCTGTTCCTCAGCTTTTCTGTATTTTAGGCTTGATTGCCGGAGTGGCTCTGTTTCTCATCCTGAAAAAAAGGAAAAGTGCCTAAAAGAGAATTTCTGACGACTCCCTTGTCCGGATTAAACCAAAGGCTGGATATCTTTCTATCAGAGAGAATCGACAGGCTGACACGATCTCAGATTCAAAGATTTATCGAGGAGAAAAGAGTAAAGGTCGACGGGATCGCCAGAAAGTCAAGCTATAATCTCAAATCTGGAGAGAAGGTGGAAATAGAGTATGAACTTGCTGTGCCTCAAGAAATTCAACCTGAGAATATCCCCATAGAGATACTTTACAGCGATGATCATTTAGCAATTATCGATAAGCCTCCAGGTTTGGTCGTTCACCCCGGAGCGGGGAAGAGGCAGCATACACTTATCAATACTTTACTCTACCATTTCCCCGATCTCAAGGAAGTTGGCCCAGAGGAACGGCCAGGAATTGTTCATCGTTTGGATAAGGAAACATCAGGGTTGATGGTAGTTGCCAGACGCCTAAAAGCTTATGAACTGCTCCAGAAGCAATTCAGAAAGAGGGAAGTGGAAAAGATTTATCTGGGATTGGTTTGGGGTAGGATGCCAGAGAAAGAGGGAAAGATAAGCTGGCCTATCGGACGCCATGTGAAGCATGGAGAGAGAATTTCGGTGAAGACCAAAAAGCCAAGGGAGGCCAAGACTTACTATTCAGTCCAGAAAGAATATGAAGATTTTTCGTTTCTTGAAATAAAACCGCTCACAGGAAGGACTCATCAGATAAGGGTTCATATGGCTGCCTCTGGCCATCCTTTGGTGGGTGATACCCGTTATGGCCGTAGAAAGTCAAAGCCAGGCATTCAACGCCTTTTCCTTCATGCCTCTCGCCTTTCGTTCATCCACCCTGATACACAGGAGAAGGTTGAATTTTCTTCGCCTTTGCCTCCAGAATTAAAGATATTTTTAGATAAGCTAGAAGAAGAAAAGAAGTCTTGAGAAGAAGGGAATTTTTGTTGTATCATATCGGTTGTCACTTTTCGAAAGAAGCCGAAAATTTAGGTTTTGAGAATCTAATCTAGTATTTCTTGGGAGGCTCCAAAATGAAAGATTACAGTGCAGATAAGATCAGGAATATTGCTATTGTCGGTCATGGTTCGTCAGGAAAAACCTCGCTGACTTCCGCCTTTTTGTTTAATTCGAAGGCGACATCCAGATTCACAAAGGTTGAAAAAGGCAACACTGTAACTGATTATGATCCGGATGAAATCGAAAGAAATATTTCTATCAATTCAGCAGCCTGTTTTTTAGAGTGGAATGGCCATAAGATTAATATTGTGGATTGCCCTGGTTACACTAATTTCCTCTGGGATACAAGAGCGAGCTTGAGGGCAGTGGATTCAGGAGCGGTTCTGGTCGGTGGAGTAGAAGGTGTCGAGGTTGGAACAGAAAAAGTGTGGGAAATGCTCAAAGAGCTTGACCTCCCTCGAATCCTTATAATCAATAAATTAGACAGGGAAAACTCAGACTATAAGCGAGCAGTAGAATCCATCCATCAAGCTTTCGGCCGCCAAGCTGTTCCAATTCAACTTCCCATCGGAGAAGAGGAGAAATTTACTGGAGTTGTGGATTTAGTTGCGAAAAAAGCTTACATTTTTGAAAAGGATGAGAGCGGAAAATTCAAAGAAGAAGAGATCCCTACAGAATTAAAAGAGGAAGTGGACAAAAAAGTCGAAGAGCTGACAGAGATGGTTGCCGAAAATGATGAGCAGTTGATGGAAAAATATTTTGAAAAAGGCGAGCTTTCTCCTGAGGAGCTTATAGAGGGTCTTAGAGGAAGCATACTCAGCAGGCAGCTGTTTCCTATCTTTGTCGCATCTGCTCTCTTGAACATAGGGGTTCAGCCTATCCTTGATGGGATTGTCAATTTCTTGCCTTCACCTCTCGAGAGAGGAGAAGTAGAAGGAGAGAAGGAAACTGTTAAGCTTTCTGTTGATGAGCCTTTCTCTGCTCTGGTTTTTAAAACAATTTCCGATCCCTACACGGGAAGAATATCCTTATTGAGAGTTTTCTCTGGAAGAGTAAACCCGGATGCTACTGTAATGAACTCCAGCAAGGATGCGGCTGAAAAGCTTGGAGGCCTTTTTTTCCTCCAAGGAAAGGAACAGATACCAGCCGGGCAGGCAAAAGCTGGTGATATCGTAGCCACGGCTAAACTAAGGGAAACCTCAACAGGAGATACGCTTTGTGCCAAGGGGAACTCTGTAGAATTTCCTCCAATCGGATTTCCTGAGCCATCGATATCCTTTGCCATCGAACCCAAGACTCGTGCGGATGAGGATAGAATTTCCCAGGCAGTTCACCGAATTACAGAAGAGGACCCTACTGCAAGAATAGAAAGGGAGCCCCAAACAAACGAATTGATTATTTCTGGGAACGGCCAGCTCCATGTGGAGATCATCACTGATCGGCTAAAAAAGAGATATAACGTAAATGTCGACCTCAAGCCTCCTAAGATACCCTACAAGGAAACCATCAAAGGGAAATCAGATGTTCAAGGAAAGTACAAGAAGCAGACAGGAGGCCGCGGGCAGTATGGAGACGTAAGGATAAAAATGGAGCCTCTCCCCAGAGGAAAGGATTTTGAATTTGTAGATAAAATTTTCGGAGGGGCTATTCCCAAAAACTTTATTCCTTCTATCGAAAAGGGAATTCAAGAGGCGCGAAAAAAAGGCGTGATTGCTGGTTATCCCGCCGTTGATTTTAAGGTGATCCTGTATGATGGAACTTACCATGAAGTTGACTCTTCTGATATTGCCTTCAAGGTAGCTGCCTCAATGGCCTTTAAAAAAGGAATGAAAGAAGCAAAATCGACACTGCTTGAGCCCATCATGAATATTGAAGTCTACACGCCTGAAACATACATGGGAGACATAATGGGAAACCTTAACGGGCGGAGAGGCAAAGTTCAAGGTATGGAGCAGAGAGGAAATCTTCGCATCATAAAAGCCCAGGTTCCGATGGCCGAAATGCTGGATTTCGAACCGACTCTCACATCGATCACTGGAGGCAGGGGATCCTTTATCATGGAATTTTCACATTACGAAGAAGTTCCTATCCAACTTCATCAGAAAATCGTAAATGAGGCCATTAAAGAAGGCCGGATTAAACCAGAAGAGGAAGAAAAATAAATAGGTAAAACCATTTTTATTAGTATGCCTAGCACGTCTATAATCTTTTAATGCCGCCCAGGGGGTGTGAAAATGAACTGGGGAATGCAAAACAGATTATCAAGAATAATTAATCCAAAAACAGGGCACTGTGTTATGTTGGCTGTTGATCATGGTTATTTTCAAGGTCCAACCACCGGTCTAAAAAACCTGGGCAAAACAGTTATTCCATTATTACCCTATGCAGATGCATTAATGATTACGAGGGGCGCTTTAAGAAACTGGATTCCTCCAGAGATTGAGAAACCAATTGTTTTAAGAGTCTCCGGGGGCCAGAGTATTTTGAAAGAGCTTTCAAATGAGATAATCACAACATCTATTCAAGATGCAATAAGGATAAATGCTTCGGCAATTACCTGTTCTGTCTTTATCGGCGGAGAATATGAAAAACAATCAATAGAAAACCTATCAAAGATTGTCAACGACGGAGAAGATTACGGCATTCCAGTTCTGGCCGTGACAGCAGTGGGAAAAGAAATGGTTCGAGATTCTAAGTATTTGAGTTTGGCCAGCAGGATTTGTGTTGAGATTGGTGCCCATATGGTAAAAACCTATTATTGCGAGGATTTCAGTGAGGTTGTTGAGGCATGCGGAAATGTTCCTGTAGTTATCGCTGGCGGCAAAAAGATCGAAGAAAAAGCTGCTTTGCAGATGGCTAGTGTCGCTGTGAAAGATGGGGCAGTTGGTGTCGACATGGGCAGAAACATATTCCAGTCAGATAATCCAGTTGGAATGATTAAGGCGGTCAGAGCCGTTGTTCATGAAAATAAGACCGTTGATCAGGCATTTGAGATATACAAGAAAAAATAATTAAGTTTGTTTTATTATCTAGAAACGTGTCTTACAAACACAAAAAGAGAAATACTAAATAATCAGATTTTTTTACGAATTTATGAAAGTAGCTGTCTATTACAACAACAAAGATATTAGAATCCAGGAAATGCCAAAGCCTACAATTAAGAAAGGCGAGATTCTAGTTAAGATTAAAGCTTCAAGCATATGCGGCACAGATGTGATGGAATGGTACAGGATAAAGAAAGCTCCTCGTATCCTTGGCCATGAGACAACGGGAGATATTATCGAAGTTGGAGACGGAGTGAAAAAGTTTAAAGCGGGCCAGCGCGTCTTTGTGACCCATCATGTACCTTGTTATGAATGCAAATATTGTTTAGAAGGCAACCATACTGCTTGTGAGGTATTGCATGAAGGCAACTATGATCCTGGCGGCTTCAGCGAATTCATTAGAGTGCCAAAAATAAATGTCGAGCACGGGACTTTTCCTCTGCCTAAGAATATTAGTTATGAAGAGGGCACAATGATTGAACCCCTGGCCTGTTGTGTGCGAGGTCAGAAAGTGATCAATGTCAAAGAAAACCAAACTGTTCTGATATTAGGTAGCGGAGTATCTGGATTATCGAATATACAATTGGCCAAATTAAGAGGAGCAAGAGTTGTGGCCACGGATGTTGATGACTATAAGCTAAAAAAGGCAAAAGAGTTTGGCGCGGATGAAGTTTTAGATGCCAGAAAAGATTTTAACCTTAAGGCAGAAAGGGTAATAGTCTGTACTGGTGCTTTGCAGGCTGCTCAGCAAGCATTTAAATTTATAGACAGAAAAGGAATTATACTCTTTTTTGCCATTCCAAATAAAAATATTGAAATTCCAGCAGTTGATTTCTGGAGGAACGAAATTACAGTAACCTCATCATATGGAGCAGCTCCTGATGACTTAAAAGAATCAATAGAGCTTATTAAAAACAAAAGAATTAATGTCAAAGGTCTTATCACCCATAAATTCCCTCTAAAGGAAATAGCTGAAGGTTTTGAGCTGGCAGCTAATCCAAAAGATTCCCTAAAGGTTGTTATCCAACCAAATCTATGAAGGCTAAAGCTTAGCTGGTAGCTGCAGCTATTTCCCAAGACTTATGTCTCGAATATATCCATCAATTATCAATGATTAAGAGATACTTCCGGAAAATGGGGCCTGTCCGGAAAATGGGGCCTGGCCCCATTTTTTGGTGAACTAATGTTTTCTTACAAAGAGGAGCATAATTCCCGAAATTAGCGTAAGAATGAGCGAAAAATAGAAGGGGACGAGAAAACCGAGCGTATCCCAGAGCACTCCGGCGATAAAGGATGCGGGCAAGGCACATAGGCCGAGCACCATCTGGAATCCGCCCAAGCAACTCGCTCTAAACTCCGCGGGAGCAAGCTCGCAAACAAAGGTTCTTTGCACAGGCTCTAAGGCTCCCTTATGAGCCCCATAAAGAATAAAGATTAATATTATCATCATTCGATTTGGCTCTGAAACTACGATAACACAGACTGCGATCCAGAGGATATAAGAGAGCAAGAGTACGCGTTTTCTTCCTATCTTATCCGAAAGTCTTCCGAAAGGATAAGAGAATAGAAAGGCAGAGAGCGTAAAGATCAGATAAAGGACCGGCACAAAGGCCAGCTTAAATCCGAATTTTTTGGCATAGATGAGTAAGAAAGAATAGCTGAAGGCTCCCAGTGCATAGAGCGAACTCAAAACAAGGAAAAGCCTGAAGTTTCTGTCCAGGTCTTTCAGTGAGATTCCTTTGTAGATTTTGATCTGCCCAGATTTTCTTTCTTTGATTAAGGAAAAAACAAGGAAGGCACTGATTAGCGAGGGGGTGGCTGCCAGGGCAAATAAAACCCTGTATCCCAGTATGCTGAAAAGTGCAATACAGATTACAATACCAAACACCGCACCCAGGTGATCCATAGCTCTCAAAAGACCAAAGTTTTTGCCCCTGTTTTCTTTGGTTGAAACATCGGCGACTATGGCATCGCGTGGAGCGCTCCTGATTTTTCCCACTCGATCCAATACTCTAAACGGAACAAGATGCGGCCAGATTGTTGAGATCGCATAACCGAGTCTTGAGAGGGCTCCGAATAGATAGCCTGTCCAGATAAAGACCTTTCTTTTTTTAATCCTGTCCGATATATACCCTGAACCTGCTTGGGAGATAGAGACAAGAGCTTCGCCTAGCCCGTCCAAAAAACCAAGGACAGCCATGTTTGCCTTTAAAATTGTTGTCACAAACAGAGGCCAGACAGGATAGATCATGTCCGAGCCTAAGTCATTCAGAAAGGACGCGAGAGCAAAAGTTCGGATTGTTTTTTTTGGTTCTATGATTTGGTTTTTCATTGAGAGATTTTGCTTCCGTTAGTATAAATTCAAGATGCTAGAATGTAAACAAACACATAAGTAAATTGACATCAACAAAAAATCAGAGATATGATACATAAAAAAATATGAAGTGAGAGAAAGAATGACTATTAAAAAAATCACGCTAATTTCGATTATTCTTTTGACATTTTCCATTCTAAGCGGACAGGAAGAAGAGGATAAAATCCTACTTCTCAAAATCGGGGACAAAAAGCTTAAAGACAAAACAATGGATGTTGCAGCGGGAAAAATTTATTCAGCACGCGCTGGGAGCCAGATTCCTTTCCAAAAAATGATCAAGGAGATGAAAGAGAGTGAATTCATTTATTTAGGAGAAACTCACAACAGCCTTCCCATGCACGAGATTCAATCAAAGATAATTCAAGCTTTATACGATCAAGATAGAAGTTTATCGATAGGCTTGGAGATGTTTCCTGTCAGCTTCCAGGAAGCTTTGAATAAATGGAGCATGGGTATTCTTTCCCAGGACGAGTTCATTCGAGAATCTCGATGGTACATGAATTGGAATTTCAACTTTGGCTTTTATGAAAGGATATTTGAGCTTGCAAAAAACAGTCAAATTCCTTTGTATGCCTTGAATGCTCAGAGGGCAATAATCAGAAAAATCAGGATGAAAGGTTGGGATAAGCTTTCAGATGATGAGAAAAAAATCGTCCCCAATCCCGACGTTTCTCATGAAGAACATAGAAAACTTATTAGAACGATTTTTGAGGCAACAGAGCTCCCTCATCAGATGAAAGGAGCAGGTCTGGATATGGTATTCGAAGGGCTTTACCGGGCGCAATCCGCTTGGGATGAGGTCATGGCCTTCAATGCTCTCCAGTCTCGAGAGAGAGGGGGGCGAAAGCTGGTTGTCTTGGTCGGTTCAGGTCATCTTCTTTATAATCTGGGCATAAACCGCCGAGCGTACGAGAAAAGTCGCCTTCCTTTTAAGACTGTGCTGTGTGTTGAAATCCCAGAAGGAAAAAAGAGCATTAAAGTAGCCAGGAGTCTTGCCGATTATGTTTGGGGCATTTCTGAAGAAAAAATACCTGCTTTTCCTTCAGTCGGGCTGAGATTTAAGAAATTTGATGGGCTGGATAATTTGGTTATCGAAAGCAGGCCAATAGACGGAGTTTCTAAAAATGCAAATTTTGAGAAGGGAGATGTCGTTCTTTCTGTCGATGGAAAGAGCTATTCTGACATAAATGAGCTAAGAATCTATTTAGCCCGATTCAAATGGGATGATGAAGTGAAATTCTCTCTTCTCAGAGATGCTCAGCAGATAGAAATTGTATTGAAGTTCAAAACTCCTGAGGAGGAAAAGGAAGAGAAGGAAGAGAAAGAGAAAAAGGAGAAGAAGGCAGGACAGGGACGTTGATAAATTGACTGGAGTAGAGTAGAAATGAGTCTTATTTCATCAGAGGATAAAAAGAAAATCTGAAAGACATGATTTATTAATAAATAAGATTTAATAACAGAGGAGAACGAATAAATGAAATCAAAAATATCTAAAACTGCGGTTCTTTTAGCTTTTTCCCTTTTCTTTTCTTTTTTTATTTCAGGAGCAGAGATTGTTAAGGCTCCTGCCGAAGAAATTGGCTACTCTCAGTACAGCCAATATGAGGAGATAACAGCATTTTTAAGTCGGGTGAGTCATCTTTCAGAAAAAGTAAAAGTCCAGATAATCGGCCGGACCAAAGATACAGAAGCTTACGCTTCAAGAGACCTTTACTTGTGCATCATAACCGAAGAGGGAGCTGATTCTCCTCTTAAGCTGAACCGGAAGAAACCGACTTTTCTGCTAGTCGCTTCCCAGCACGGCCGTGAACAATCCGCCAAAGAAGCTACTTTATTGTTTATCAGAGATTTAGCAACAGGCAAGCTTGAGAGTTTAATGAAGAGGATTAATTTCCTGATCATCCCCCAGGCAAATCCTTACGGAAACTTTTTCGACCAACGCCGCAATGAACAGGATTTGGATTTGAACAGAGATCATGTCAAGCTCGAAGCGCCAGAAGTTGAAGCTATCCATCATGTTTTCAGGGCCTGGATGCCTGAAGTGACGATGGATGTTCATGAAAAAGGTGATGATTTCTATCGTGTATCCATAGGCTGTGTTTCCAATGCAAATATCCATCAGAGTCTTCAAGAATTTTCCCGGTCAAAGATATTAACTGAAGTATGGAAAAAGCTCGAGAAGAAACGAATCACTCATCAAGAGTACCTTATAACTCAGCACATGGGAATCGACTCATCCGCTGGAGTCCGTTATCCCGAGGAATATCTTAAAGGAAGGGAAGAGATGAAGCGCTACAGCACCACAGACCTCAATGATGGCCGCAACAGTTTAGGGATTTATGAAACTCTGTCTTTTATCCAGGAAGGAGCTTCCCGTCACGACCTCAAAACTTTAAGAAAGAGAACGAACTACCAGTATGACGGAATCAGATATTTTGCAGAAAGCGTCGCTGCACATGGAGAAGAAATTATCTCTTTAGTGAACGGACTTCGGAAGAAACTCCTTGCGGAAGCAAAAGTATTCTCTGAGGATGATTTAGTTCATTTGAGAATGGAATATGCAAGGGATGAGAAAGAGCCAGAGTTGACCATACAGAAATTCGAGCCGATTGACGCCTCGATAGAGGGAGTTCTCAAGGTCGACAAAAAGGCAGGCGACATTATTACTCGAGATGATATGGCTACTTATCGCTATCCCTCAGAACAGGAGGTCGTCAAGGAAGTCGTGACCAACTGGTTTCCTAACGTAGAACCAACCTTGAGCGTTCCACGTCCTTTAGGCTACATTATTCCCGCTAAATATCATGATATCGTGGAGACTCTTTTCGGTCATGACATAAAAGTTGAGATGTTTACTAAAGACATCCATCTTGAGATTGAATCTTACCAAACAAAGGGAATAGTGCCGGCAATATACGATTATCTTCCGCCTCAAAAGATTGAGGTAGAAAAGAAAAAGCTCCAAACGATCATAAAACGGGGTGATTTTTACGTAAGCTGTGCTCAGTGGGGGGCTAAATTAATTCCCTGCCTCCTTGAACCGCAGTCCCAGTACGGATTCATACGCTACTGGAAGTTCAAGTTGGTTCCTGAGGCGGGCGATATCTTTGCTTTCTACAGATTCGTTGGGAAAAAAGCGCTGCCTCTCATTCCCTATAAGAACTGGCAAAGATAGACTGGAGGCATGGAAACTGCTATCTCGTCTGCATAACATAAAAAGTGCGGGCTTGATAAATCAAGCTCCTACAAACTAATCAGGCTCCTAAAGAATAAGAAGGTGGGTTTGATGAATCAAGCCCCTACAAATAGATCAAGCCTCTGCAAGTGCTTCTTTTACTTTTTGGCCGATCTCAGCCGGACTTTTGGCCACATGGACTCCAGCCTCTTCTAAGGCTTTCATCTTTTCTTTAGCCGTGCCTTTCCCTCCCGAGATAATAGCTCCAGCATGACCCATCCTTCTTCCCGGGGGAGCAGTCTGGCCGGCGATAAAGCTAACGACTGGCTTAGGAAATTCTTTCTTGATGTATTCAGCAGCTTCTTCCTCTGCGGTTCCTCCGATCTCCCCGATAAGGATAACTGCCTCTGTATCCTTGTCATCTTTGAAGAGTTTCAGAAGATCTATGAATTGGAGACCAACAATGGGGTCACCGCCTATGCCTATCGCAGTCGACTGTCCATATCCCAACTTTGTCACCTGGTCTACCGCTTCATAAGTCAGTGTGCCGGAACGGGAGATAATCCCGATTGTTCCAGGAGTATGGATATGACCAGGCATTATCCCGATTTTACACTTTCCAGGAGAAATGATTCCGGGAGTGTTTGGCCCGATCAGGCAGCAATCTTTTCCTTTTAGGAATAATTTTGCTTTTATCATATCAAAGGTGGGGATTCCTTCAGTAATGCAGACTATACATTTGATCCCTGCTCCTGCGGCTTCCATGATAGCGTCAGAGGCAAAAAAGGCGGGGACAAAAATTGCAGAGGCGTCTGCTCCTTCCTTTTCAACCGCATCATTTACAGAGTTATAAACAGGGACATTGAGGTGGGTGGTTCCTCCTTTCCCGGGGGTAACTCCGGCAACCACAGTTGTTCCGTACTCCTGCATTCTTTGGGTATGGAAAGTGCCTTCTCCTCCTGTGATTCCCTGAACCACAACTCGTGTCTTTTCATCGATGATTATGCTCATAGTCTGCTCCTTTGTTATTGTTTGGCAAGAGGAACAACTTTTTCAGCCGCCTCTTTCATTGTCTCTGCGGGATAGAAAGAGAGTCCTGATTCTTTTAGGATCTTTTTTCCAAGCTCAACGTTGGTTCCTTCGAGTCTGACAACCATGGGCACTTTGAGACCGAATTCTTTGGCCGCTTTAACTATACCATTGGCCACTAAATCGCAGCGGACAATGCCTCCAAAAATATTGATCAGGGCAGCTTTCACGTCCTTATCCGAAACGAGAATCTTAAAGGCATTTTTGACTGCCTCTTCTGATACTCCGCCCCCAACGTCTAAGAAGTTTGCTGGCATTCCTCCAGAGTGCATTATGATATCCATGGTGGCCATAGCCAGGCCTGCTCCGTTCACCATGCAGCCAACGTTTCCGTCCAGTTTTATGTAACTCAAGTTAAATTTTGATGCTTCGACTTCTAAGGGGTCTTCCTCGTCCAAATCCCTCATCTCTTTGATATCAAGGTGACGAAGGAGGGCGTTATCATCAAAGTTCATCTTAGCATCAAGAGCAAGGACATTCCCTTGTTTAGTGATAAGCAAGGGATTAATTTCTGCGAGTGATGCATCTGTAGCTGCGAATGCTTTATAAAGACTGATGATGAATTTTACGCCTTGCTTAAACGTATCCCCCTCGAGATTTAGTTTAAAAGCCAAATTTCTTGCTTGGAACGGAAGAAAGCCGGTACCAGGATTGACATATTCTTTGAAGATAAGCCCTGGTGTTTCAGAAGCAACTTTTTCTATCTCAACTCCTCCTTCAGAAGAAGCCATGACAACCGGAGCTTCCTTTGCTCTGTCTATTACAATTCCTATGTAAAGCTCTCGCGCAATATCAAGTGCTTCTTCCACGAGAATTCTTTTCACGAGTTTTCCTTCCGATCCAGTCTGAGGAGTGATCAGTGTCATCCCGATCATTTCTTTGGCAATTTTTTCTGCTTCCTGAGGATTCTTGGCAAGTTTGATGCCCCCTCCTTTGCCTCTTCCTCCAGCATGGACCTGAGCTTTGAGAACGACTTTCGGACCGATTTTATCTGCGATTTTACGCGCTTCGGGCGGAGAGTCAGCTACCTCTCCTTGGGGAATTTGAACGCCATACTTTTTTAGAATTTGTTTGGCTTGATACTCATGAATTTTCATTGTATTTATCCTTCTATAAGATCTTTACGCCCATTTTTTCCAATGGTCTTATAAATAAACTTATAATATTTTCTTTGAACCCAGAACTCTTCCTTCAAGAGGAAGAAAATAGAAATGAGTTTGCGGTTTGTTTTTGAATCTCTTCTTCAATTCTTCTGGTACTTCTTTTTACCTTCTTGATACAGGTCGCCACCATACATATCGTTGATTACAATACATGGAAAATCTTTGACTTTTACTCTTCTTATGGCTTCGGGCCCCAATTCTGGGTAAGCGATGACTTCAGATTCTTCTATGCTTTTAGAAATGAGAGCTCCAGCTCCACCGACGGCGGCGAGATAGACACCTTTGTATTTTTTTAAGGATTCCTTGACTTCTTCATTCCTGGATCCTTTTCCGATTGTCCCTTTAAGACCAAGAGAGTGAAGAGTTGGAGCAAAGGAGTCCATCCGGTAGCTTGTCGTTGGCCCTGCGGAACCGATGGGATTACCAGGGCGAGCAGGTGTGGGGCCAACATAATAGATAATTTGCCCTTTAACGTCTATCGGCAAGTCTTTGCCTTCTTTAACAAGTTCAATCAGTTTTTTATGTGCAGAGTCTCTTCCTGTATAAAGATAGCCGGTGATGAAAATTCTGTCTCCAGCCCGCATTTTAGCGATGTCTTCATCCGAGACAGGGGTCTCGATTCTGTGCTCAGCCATGCTACTCAGAACTTAATCAAGTCTACTATATTGCGAACAGCTGTCTCTGAGTTCTTGATAGCTTCTTTTTCCTCGTCGGTTAGCTCTATCTGTATAATTTCTTCAACTCCACCAGCGCCTAATTTGATGGGCACTCCAAAATAGAGATCGTTAATTCCGTATTCTCCTTCAAGATATGCTGAACAGGGCAGTATTTTTTTCTTGTCTTTGACGACGGATTCTACCATCTCTGCTACAGCAAGGGAGGGTGCATAGTAGGCGCTTCCTGTTTTCAGGTATTTGACGATTTCACCTCCGCCTTTTCTTGTTCTTTCGATAATAGCATCAATCCTGTCCGGCCGCAGGAAATGAGTGAGAGGAATTCCGGAGATTGTTGTGTATCTGGCGATGGGAACCATGGTATCTCCGTGTCCTCCCAGAACAAGAGCCTGAATGTTCTCGACCGAGATATTGAGCTCCATAGAGATAAAAGCTCTGAAGCGAGTCGTGTCAAGGATTCCTGCCATACCAAAGACTCTGTTTTTCGGGAATTTGCTGACTTTAAAAGCTGTGTAAACCATGGCATCAAGAGGATTGGTAACAACTAGCAGCATAGCATTGGGAGAGTGTTTGACGACTTCTTCGGTTATAGGCTTGACAATCTTGACATTTGCATCAAGAAGTTCATCCCTGCTCATTCCAGGCGTTCTGGGTTTTCCGGCGGTGATGACAACAATATCGGAATTGGCAGTGTCTGCGTAGGAGTTTGTGCCCATAATGGCTGAGTCATATTTTCCTACAGGTCCGCCTTCGCGCATATCCAAGCCCTTTCCGATTGGCATATCTTCTATGACATCAAGTAGCACTACATCTCCCAGTTCCATCTCAGCGAGCTTGAATGCGGTGACTTCTCCGACATGGCCGGCTCCGATAACTGTTATTTTTTTCCTCATTATTAAACCTCCTCTAATTTTTAATTATGATGAGTGTAAATTATTTGCAGCCAGTTATTTCTTTTAAGTTCACTTTTCTTTATTGATTAACCCGGCTTTTTATCAGGTGCAAAAGGCTTTTAGATTTTTTGAAAAGAAACCGTGCTTATTTGAAATCTGAATATAATGCAAATTTTCATACCAGTCAAGCAAAAAGGCGAAATCGCAAAAAGAACATCATAAAAGGGGACAGGCCCCTTTTTTATGCAGCTACATCAGTCAAAAAGGATACAGGTCCCTCTCTATAATACTATTTTTTCAAACATTAAAAGTGTCAGGCTGCCTTTTTCAAAGCTGCTTTGTGTAGCTTTCCCACTTATCTTTCAGTCCAGGATCTTGAAGGGTTTCCATCAGGTAGTTGGCATATTCCTCTCCGGTACATCCAGTATCTCGTCCAGTTAAAACCAGCTTCTTCTCGTACTGCCCGCAGATATCCAGAGCCATTTCCAGGTTTTTTCCTTTTTCAGGATAGCCTATGTGACTGATCAGTAAGGCAGCAGCTCGAATCATGCTGCACGGATCTGCATACTGAGCTCGTCCCTCTTTAACCATACGCGGAGCAGAACCATGGATCGCTTCAAACATGGCATACTGTTTTCCGATGTTTGCACTTCCCGCAGTGCCAACACCACCCTGGAATTCTGCAGCCTCGTCAGTGAGGATATCCCCATAGAGATTGGGGAGGACGAGAACTTTGAATTGGGTTCTGCGTTTGGGGTCCACAAGTTTGGCGGTCATGATATCTATGTACCAGTCGTCGCATTCGATCTCGGGATATTCTTTAGCAATCTTATACCCGATATCCAAGAATTTTCCATCAGAGGTTTTAACCACATTGGCTTTTGTTACTATCGTGACTCGGTTAATTTTGTTTTTATGGGCATAATCAAAAGCCAAACGGATGATCCTCTCTGCTCCCTGAGATGTGATGACTTTAAAGTCAATGGCTAAATCCTCAGTAACATTGATTCCTTTGCTCCCCATGATATATGCGCCTTCAGTGTTTTCTCGGAAAAATATCCAGTTTATTCCCTCTTTGGGGACACTGACAGGCCTCACGTTGGCAAAAAGGTCTAAGTAACGGCGCATGGCGACGTTAGCACTCTCAATATTAGGCCAGGGATCACCTTTTCTCGGAGTTGTGGTCGGGCCCTTGAGCGTAACATGGCATTTTTTAATCTCTTCCAGGACATCATCAGGAATAGGTTTGTTATGTTTGGACCTGTTTTCTATAGTCAGCCCTTCGATATCCCGAATCTCAATTTCCCCCTTTTCTATTTCCTCCTTGAGCATAAATTCTAAAACTCTTCGTGATTCTTTGGCGATAAAAGGACCGATTCCATCCCCTCCTATGACTCCAATGATGATTGGTTTTACTTGAGCATAATCAATCCAATCCGCAGCTTTTTTCATTGCCTCGACGCGCTTTAGCTGGTCTTCGACAATCTGGCCAAAGTGATTTTTAGCGTTCTCAATTGCGCTATTATCCATGATTAGGCCTCCAAGTGATAAAGTACCTGAATGAATAAAAACGGAAAATGAATATTATAATTTTTTTAAATGAAAATCAACTCTTGGTGTCGATTGCAATCTCAGTAAAATGGTCAATAAAATGGGGACAGACTACTTTTTTACATTAAAAATTCAGTCCCTGATTTTCTAATAACAGTTTGATATTGACATACTCCGTGAGTCGCTCATCATGATGTCTAATTTAAGGACGAGAGAGTGAGCCTCATGCAAAAAAGTAGCCTGTCTCTTTAAGAAAATAATTTTGACAAATAAGCACAAACATTTATACAGTATAATAATTAAAGCAAAATATATACGGAGAATCCATAATGCTGGAATCATATTTAAAACATGAAGCTGAAAGGCAAAAGCAGGGAGCCCCTCCTTTGCCTTTAAGTCCTGAAGAGACTGCGGAAGTTTGCAAACTGCTGGAGAATCCGCCTGTTGATAAAGAAGAGCTTCTTTTGAACCTCTTAAAAAATCGGGTTTCGCCTGGAGTTGATCCCTCGGCAAAGGTTAAAGCGGTTTGGTTGACGAAGGTTGCTAAGGGAGAGGTTTCTTCTCCGTTATTATCTAAAACTGAGGCAGTTTTTGTGCTGGGCACTATGCTTGGAGGCTATAATATTGAGCCTTTGCTTGGCTTTTTGGAAGATGGGGAACTTGCTGGGGAGTCCGCCAAAGCATTGAAGCAGATTATCCTGGTCTACAGCGCTTTCGATAAAATCGTTGAGATTTCGAAAAGCAACCGCTATGCAAAAGAAGTCCTCACATCCTGGGCGGACGGAGAATGGTTCCTTTCCAGGCCGAAGTTTCCAGAAAAGCTAGATGTTAAGGTGTTCAAGGTGGATGGTGAGGTAAACACCGATGATTTGTCCCCAGCAAAGCATGCCTGGAGCAGGCCAGACATCCCTTTTCATGCCCTCTCCATGGGAGAGACTAGATTTCCAGGAGGGATCGATACAATCGGAAAATTCCGCAAACAAGGATACCGTGTTGCCTTTGTAGCTGATGTTGTGGGCACTGGCTCCTCAAGAAAATCAGCTACTAATTCCTTGTTGTGGCACATTGGAGAAGATATTCCTTTTGTGCCGAATAAACATAAAGAAGGAGTTGTAATCGGGGGCTTGATAGCTCCGATTTTCTTCAATACAGTTGAAGATTCCGGGGGTTTGCCCCTTGTCTGTGACGTGACCAAGATAAAGACTGGCGATATCATATCCATCGATACAAAATCTAAGACCATTGCTAACGAAGCAGGAGAGGTTATAGCCTCGTTCGAGTTTCAGCCGGCGACAATCAAAGATGAATACTGTGCCGGGGGGCGTCTTAACCTGATTATTGGGAGGTCCTTGACTGCCAAAGCGCGAAAAGCCCTGGGAATGGATGAAGCAGATTTTTTCACAACTGTTGAAAGGCCTGCCCCAGAACCTGGCCAGGGATATTCCCTTGCACAGAAGATCGTAGAGAAAGCCTGTGGCTTGGAGGGCATACTCTCTGGTGTTGCTTGTGAGGCGAAGATGACCACAGTCGGCTCTCAGGACACCACTGGTCCGATGACTGCAGATGAATTGAAAGAACTCGCCTGTATGGAATTTCAGGCAGATTTGTTTATGCAGTCCTTCTGCCATACCGCCGCCTACCCTAAGCCTGCAGATGTCAAAATGCATAAATCGCTTGCCGAGTTCATTACAAAAAGAAAAGGTGTGGTCCTTAAACCCGGTGATGGCATTATCCATTCCTGGATGAATCGCTTCTTGGTCCCTGACACTCTGGGAACTGCTGGTGACTCCCATACCCGTTTCCCTATCGGGCTCAGCTTTCCAGCAGGCTCAGGCCTCGTTGCTTTTGCAGGAGCTCTCGGTTTTATACCCTTGGATATGCCTGAATCAGTATTGGTTAAATTCAAAGGCAAAATTAATCCAGGGATAACCATGAGAGACGTGGTAAATGCTATTCCTTATTTTGCCATCCAAGAGGGAATGTTGACCGTAGCTAAAGAGGGCAAAAAGAATATTTTTAACGGAAGAATTATCGAGATGGAAGGACTGTCCAACCTAACAGTGGAACAGGCATTTGAGCTTACAAACGCAACTGCTGAGCGCTCCGCAGCAGGAGGAACTGTCGCCATGAGCCCAGAGATGGTGAGCAAGTATCTAAAAAGCAATATTGCCTTAATGGAACAAATGATAAAGGATGGTTACCAGAACGCTGATACCCTGCAGAGAAGGATAGATTCCTGTCAGGAATGGCTGGAAAAGCCAGCGCTTCTAAGAAGAGATGATAATGCCAAGTATGAAGCCGTTCTCGAGATAGGCCTAGAAAATATTAAGGAGCCGATTGTTGCTTGCCCCAATGATCCTGATGATGTGAAACTCCTTTCGGATGTTTCAGGTGATGGGATCGACGAGATCTTCATCGGGTCCTGTATGACTAACATCGGGCATTTCCGGGCAGCTGGAAAGATTTTTGAAGGAAAGGGTTACCTTAACACCCGTATCTGGTTAACACCGCCGACAAAGATGGACCGGGCTCAGCTGATGAAGGAGGGGTACTATTCAATTTATTCTAGCGTTGGAGCCAGGACTGAAATTCCCGGCTGCTCCCTTTGCATGGGGAATCAGGCTAGGGTTCGTCCTGGAGTAACCATCATTTCAACTTCCACTCGGAACTTTGATAATCGCATGGGAGATAAGGCTCGTGTTTACCTGGGCTCGGCAGAGTTGGCTGCAGTAGCAGCGCTTTCGAGCAAACTTCCTGAGCCTGAAGAGTACCTCTCTGTTTTTAAAGAAAAGATAATTCCCTGCCAAGATGAGGTCTATCGATATCTTCAGTTCGATGAGATGGAGAACTTTTCTCTCGCTTGCTAAGTTAATTGTCCATGGCTGATTTTTCAATAAAGAATCATTATTCATATTATGTAGGTGTTTGATATCAAACACACATTTTTGATTAGACAAGAAATTAGGAGGGTTTGATGAATAAAGCCTCTACAGATGAATCAAGTCCCTTCAGAAGGGAGGAAGTTCGGTGATATACCTAGATGGAAGGAAGGCTTTGGTTACCGGCGGCTCGAGAGGAATCGGCCGTGCAACAGCCATTTTATTTGCTAAAGCTGGGTGCGATGTGGCCATAAATTATATAAAGCAAAAAGAAGCTGCCGAGAAGGTTAAAGAGGAAATTGGTAAAACGGGACGGGAATGCCTTGTATTTAAGGCAGATATCTCTCAGAAGAATGACATCAATTCGATGGTGAAAGAGATCATGCAGAAATGGGGTCGAATAGATATCTTGGTGAACAATGCGGGGATTTGGACCTATGGAGAGATGGGAAAGATGTCGGAAAAAACCTGGGCAGAAACGATGAAGATAAACGTGGATGGTGTTTTCTATATGTGTAATGCAGTCGTGCCCCATATGAAGAGGAATAAAAGAGGTTCGATTATCAGTGTTTCTTCAATGGCGGCAATTAGGGGTGAAGCATTTCATTCCCATTATGCAGCGAGCAAAGGGGCTCTGGTGTCTTTTACGAAATCCCTAGCAGCGGAACTGGGACATTATAATATCCGCGTCAACTGTGTTGCTCCAGGATGGGTAGATACAGATATGTGCTCAGGAGTTTTCAGTGACCCTGATTTTAGAGAAAAAGTCCAGGAGTCTATCCCCTTAAAAAGAATCCCTCCTCCTGAGGATATTGCAGGACCAATATTGTTTCTTGTCTCAGACCTGGCTCAACATATTACTGGCGAAGTTTTGAATGTGAACGGCGGATCCGTCCCTTGTGCATGAAATTGCTTGCGAAATTTGAATGATTCTGGTAATTTAGAATAACCGCTCAAGAAGGAGGCCTTAATGGAGGAAGAGATTGGAAGAATCACTCATTATTTCTCCAAAATAAATGTAGGTGTTATAGAGTTATCCAAGGGCACTCTTCAGGTTGGCGATACAATTCACATCAAAGGACACACATCTGATTTCTACCAGAAAGTAGAGTCAATGCAGGTAGAGCATGCGCCTGTGGATTCAGTTAAACCAGGCGAACCTGTAGGAATTAAAGTTGAAAGCCCCGTTAGGGAGAACGATGTCGTTTTCAAAGTTACAGAGGAATAGGCAACTTATTGATTAAAGGGTAAAACTGCTTTCTGCAGACCGCTACCCTGAATTTTTTTGATATTTCCTTATAGCTGTCGCTTAGAACTGGTTACATAAACTACCCCTTTGAGGTGATAATTGAGGAGGAAAAATCACCCCTAGAATCATCTTGCATAGCTATTGACTGGAATCGGTCGGTCTGTAAATATAAAATATGAAGATTATACGGACGAAAAATAAGAAAAAAGGAGTAAAGCTCTCTTGAAGAAGAATAGTTCGTCCGAGGGGAGCTTGAAACAATCGTTCAACCACTGGAAGGCGGAAAAGTACGATAAGGCACTGAAAAAGGCTTCTTCGAAAAAGATGGAATACACAACGATTTCAGGGAAAAAAATCAAGGAGCTTTACACGCCTCTTGATCTTGACGGTTTCGATTACATGAAACAATTGAGTTTTCCGGGCGAATATCCTTATACCAGGGGAATCCATCCGACCATGTATCGCGGCCGACTTTGGACGATGAGACAGTTCTCAGGTTTCGGGACGGCTGAAGACACAAATAAAAGATACAAGTATCTTCTCTCTCATGGGCAAACAGGATTGAGTGTTGCCTTCCATCTTCCTACTTTAATGGGTGTTGATTCTGACCATCCTCTTGCTCAGGGAGAAATAGGAAAATGCGGAGTAGCAATAGATTCCTTGGCGGATATGGAGATTCTTTTTAACGAGATTCCTCTAGACAAGATATCGACATCTATGACTATAAATGCCCCAGCTGCAGTATTGTGGGCCATGTACATTGCTGTTGCTGAAAAGCAAGGCGTCTCACCTAAAGTTATATCGGGAACAATTCAGAATGATATTCTGAAAGAATATATCGCTCAAAAAACCTTCATTTTCCCCCCAGAACCTTCTATGAGACTGATTGTTGACACCTTTGAATACGGATCAAAAGAGGTCCTCAAATGGAACACGATATCCATTTCAGGATATCATATAAGGGAAGCGGGCTCTACTGCTGTCCAGGAACTTGCTTTTACTCTAAGGGATGGGATTGAGTATGTGGAGTGGGCACTGGAGAGAGGACTTGATGTCGAAGAGTTCGCACCTCGACTTTCCTTCTTCTTTAATGCCCATAATGATTTTTTTGAGGAGGTTGCGAAATTTCGAGCGGCCCGAAAAATCTGGGCAGAGGTAATGAAGGAAAGATTTAAAGCGAAAGACCCGAGGTGCTGGTGGCTGAGATTCCACACTCAGACTTCGGGAGTGTCTTTGATGGCTCAACAGCCTTATAACAATGTGGTAAGAGTTGCCATCCAAGCGCTGGCCGCAGTATTGGGTGGGTCTCAATCCCTCCACACAAATTCTCTTGACGAAACCTATGCTTTGCCCTCTGAAGAAGCTGTTACTATTGCCCTGAGAACTCAGCAGATCATTGCTCATGAGAGTGGCGTTATCAATTGTATTGATCCCGTAGGAGGATCCTATTTCATTGAAAAGCTGACTGATGAAATGGAAAAGGATGCTAAGGAATATATCAGAAAAATTGATGATATGGGAGGGATGGTCAAGGCTATAGAACTCGGATTTCCCCAGAGGGAGATTGCAGATAGCGCATATTTGTATCAAAAGGCCGTTGAAAAAAAAGAAAAGATAATCGTGGGAGTTAACGATTATGAGATGGAACACGAGCCCATTCCCACTTTAAGAATAGATGAAGCTGCTGCTAGACAACACTTGGCTCGGTTGCGTGAAGTTAAGAAAACAAGGAATAATGCCCAAGTCGCAGAAAAAATACTCGACCTGAAAAAGGCAGCTTCGGATAAACAGAATTTGATGCCTTATATATTGAGTTGTGTTAAGGCTTACGCAACTTTAGGGGAAATCATGGATTCTTTGAGGGAAGTTTACGGAGAATACCAGGAACCTATTACATATTAACTAACTAATTAAAAGATGAGAAAAACGACTAAATAATTAGGTGAGCGAGAAAAGATGTCATGTTCGTTGATCTTGTTTGGTGAATGGAGGATTTTATGACTGGAGAGAAGATTAGAGTCCTTGTAGCAAAGCCAGGCTTGGATGGACATGACCGGGGTGCAAAAGTGATCTGTCGATCTTTAAGGGATGCTGGGTACGAGGTGATTTATACAGGTCTCAGGCGGACACCGGATGAAATTGTCAATGCAGCCGTTCAAGAGGATGTTGATGTTGTAGGCTTGAGCATCCTTTCTGGTGCACATAATGAGCTTTTTCCAAAAATCATGGATCTTCTTAAAGAAAAAGGAGCAGATGATATCGCTGTTATTGCAGGGGGGATTATCCCTGATAAAGATATTCCTTTTTTAGAAAAAATCGGAATATCCAAGACTTTTTTACCGGGTTCATCTACTCAGGAGATTGCTGATTGGATCAAGAAAAACGTGAGGAAGAGGCCATAATGAATAAATTTTATAAAATTCTTGACATTAAAATTTTTTTCATGATAATTAAGGGAGAGGTTGATGGCTAAAAAGTTTTTCTCGCTCATAATTGTCCCTCACAACAGAGGTAAATTCAAAACAATCACTCTTTCCGAAAAGAAAGTTAAAATCTTAATCATGGTCTTCACCTTGCTTTTCACTACTCTTACAATTTTCCTTATTGATTATTTTTCTATGAATGTTACCAGACAGAAATACAGAGAGCTTTTTGATGAGAACAGCCGTCAGAAACAGGCGATTGCAAAATATAAAGTATCTATAAACAAACTGAAGGCGGATATTGATGATTTTGAAGCCTATGCCAATAAGATAAATGTCATGGCGGGCCTAAAAGCGCCTGAAGTCCTGAAAGAGGTTGGATTAGGCGGAGGAGACAGAGGCAGCGGCCAAGAAATTGATTCTTCAAACTACAGTCAAGATGCTGGCCTCAATCGTGCTCAGAAAATTAGCAGGAAAGCAGATGGCATCGATAAGAATTTGAATACATTGGTGAAGTTCTTCGAAGAGCAAACAGCAAAACTTGCTTCTACTCCTACTATCTGGCCAACAACAGGATGGCTGGTTTCTGCATATGGCTCTAGGACAGATCCTTTCACAGGGAAGTCGGCTTTCCACTACGGTTTGGATATCGCTTCCAGTTTTGGAAATCCTGTGGTGGCTACAGCTGATGGATTTGTCTCTCATGTCAAGCGAGAGAAAATCGGAGGAAATACAGTCATCATCAGTCACGGGGGAGGCTTTACCACTGTTTACTGTCATTTGAGCAAGTTTGCGGTCAAGGCAGGACAGAGAATCAAGAGATGGGATGTAATTGGTTACATTGGACAAACAGGAAAAGCCTTAGGTCCCCATGTTCATTATGAGGTTCGCCGAAACGGCAAGGCTGTTAATCCCTACAAGTACATTCTGGAAGAATAACTAAACCTTCCAGCTAAACAAACATATCCTCGCGCTTAATTTCTGCTCCAAGAGAAAAGGCATAAGCGTCCATGCGTTTTCTATTTTCAGGCTGAAGGCTTTCGATAAGATAGACGCTTCCCTCTCCACAAATCACCTCGATCCCTACTTTTTTTATCCCTAAAATTTGGCCGGGATATGAACCAGGCAAGGCTTGTTTATCTATTTTTATTCCTTTATGGATTTTTAGCCTTATGTCTTTGAAGAAAGTAAAAGCTGAAGGCCATGGATTGAACGCCCTTACCTTCCTTTCTATACTGAGAGAATTTTCTGTCCAGTCAATTTTTCCATCTTCTTTACGAATTTTGGGAGCATAAGTAGCCTGCGAATGATCCTGTTTGATGTGCTTTAATTTATCAATTTGAGCTATCGTCCTTATCAAAAGGTCTGCTCCCTTTTGAGCTAAGCGGGATTCAAGCTCTTCTGCATTCTCATCAGAAAAAATATTGACTTCTTCCTGGATAAGGATGTCTCCTTCGTCCATCTTCTCGTCGAGTTCAAAAATAGTGATTCCTGTTTTATCTTCTCCCTCTAAGAGAGCCCATTGGACAGGGGATGCCCCCCTGTATTTTGGCAAAAGGGAAAAATGAACATTTAAAGAGTTGTATCTGGGAAGGTATATTATTGAGGAGGGGATAATCTGTCCGTAGGCCACGACTACATTAAGGTCTGGTTTAATTTCTTTTATTTTATCGAGTGCGATTTGGTCTTTTCTGATTCTTAAAGGCTGACAATAAGGAATTTTCAGATCCAAAGCAGTCTTTTTCACGGGACAGGGTACAAGCTTTTTCCCTCTTCCTGAAGGCCTGTCAGGCTGGGTGATTATGAGATCTATGCTGTGATTCGCCTCCAGGAGTTTTTTTAATGATGGAAGGGCAGAGGCAGGGCTGCCAAAGAAGACGATTTTCATTAAATCTTGCTCGCTTGAATCGCTCTTTTAAGTTTCTTTCTGATAAGACTTTTTTTGAGCAGAGAGAGGTGGTCTATGAATAATTTTCCGTTAATGTGGTCAATTTCGTGACAGAGAGCTCTAGCTAAAAGTCCTTCTGCTTCAACAATTTTTTCATTTCCCTTAAGGTCAATTCCTTTGACAATAACACGAGAGGGTCTGACGACTTTTTCGCTAATATCTGGTACCGATAAGCAGCCTTCTTCGTAGACGACTTCGCCCTCCTGGCTGATGAGTTCGGGATTTATGAGGATGATCAGATTTTGAGTGTCCTCCCCAACAGAAAGATCAACTGTTATTAATCTTTTGCTTTCATTGACTTGGGGAGCCGCAAGGCCAATTCCAGGAGCTGCGTACATGGTTTCAACCATATTCTGGGCAAGTTCCTCAATATATTTATCTAGATTGGTTATTTCCTCAGCTTTTCTTGTAAGTACTGGATTACCGTACTTTACGATTTGAAGTATAGACATATTTCCTTTCTTTTAAATAATTATTCTATAGAAAATTCTTTTTTCGTTCAATATAAATGGGGCCAGGCCCCATTTTCTCTTGGCCCCATTTTCTCTTTTTTTTTATTCCCTTTCTTTCGTCAATAGATTGCTCAAATTTTGCATGCCTGGCCTCAATTTTATTTTTCTTCTTTTTTATAAAAGATGAAATGGTTTTTTTCCAGACTTTGAAGAAACAAGGCCAGCCTGTCATAAAGAGGCTCGACATCATCTCCAAACTTATTTTTTAAATTATTGGCGATTTCTTTAACTCGGAGGACTCCATCACAGTGCTCCCAGGTGAAGCTCCCTACATGGTCAAGCTTTATTTTGAAATACGGTTTCTTCAAGCGGGGAAGGACATGTTTCCTTAATAAGGCAAGTTCAAATTTCGGCTTGAGAAGGACAATCAAGCCATCCTCTTTTTTTTCCCACTTGATATTCCTGACAGGAATCAGGTCAAGAAGGTTAACTTTAGATTTCTCGGCCCCTCTTTTTTTCACGATCTATAGGATATTGCTGCTTGCTCTGAGCTTTATTCAGCTTCTTTTTCTTCAGTTGATTTTCCGAATTCACCGGAAACGACCATCTTCTTATAGGGAAGGTAGATCAAGATGAAACCGAGGATGAAGAAGATCAATAAGGCAAGCCACGGATTATTCAAAGATTCTGGCATTTCTATCTTTGTTCCCTTTACGGCTGCAGTAATGATTCCCATAAGCGCCTGTCCTGCGATTAATCCCGAAGCGAGCAGCAGGCCTATGTTTTCTACGATCTCTTTACCCTTGGCGGTCGAATTCTTTTGGGTAACCCTTCGGTCCAGAAAATATTTTAGTACTCCTCCGAAGAAGATACAGGCTGTGGCGCGAAAAGGAAGGTACATTCCTACGGCAATGAGCATTGGGGAGGGAGAACCGATAAGAATAAGCACGACTGCCAAAAGCATTCCTGCTATAACTAGAGGCCAGGCCATCTCTCCTCCGACTATTCCCTTAGCCATGGTCGCCATCAATCCTGCCTGAGGAGCAGGAAGTGTTTCGCTTCCGATTCCAATGTTGTTGTGCAAAAGCTGGAGGGAGAAGGTCAGTGTTAGAGCAGCTGCGATAACTCCGATTAGTCCTCCTATTTGCATCCGCCAAGGAGTACCACCAAGAATATGTCCCACTTTCCAATCTTGGATCATATCTCCGGCCACACCAGCCACACAGCAGACAACTGCTGCAACACCCAACACAGCCTTAATTCCTTCATCTCCAGTCTGTCCCATTAGAACCATCATCAAAGCAGCGATTAGCAGCGTGGTCAAAGTAAGGCCAGAAATCGGGTTGGAAGAGGACCCGATTATACCCACAAGATAGCCTGCCACAGCAGCGAAAAGAAGACCCATGACTATCATCACTATGGCAGATACCAAAGAAGAGCCTATGTTATGGGTAAAGATGTTGTAGAGAAAGATCATTGGAATAATCAGAGCTATGATGGCGATTATGATGGAAGGAAAAGGCAGGTCTGTATCAGTCCTGAGTGTATCTGTTTTGACTCCAGATCGTGCTTTTCGAACATCAGTTATTGAACGGCTGATTCCTACAATCAGGTTTTTTCTCATCCTGAAGAGCGTGTAAAAAGCGCCGACAAGCATGGCGCCAACTGCAATGGGTTTAATCTGGGCATTGTAAGCAGAGATAGCCATATCAGTCCAGTTCCCATCAAAGCTGGAGACAACTGTACCTAATTCTCCACTTATGAAAAGAAGTATCGGCATCAGGAAGAGCCAGCCCAGTACTCCCCCAGAAAAAGTAAGAGCTGCTAACTTTGGTCCAATTATGTACCCGACTCCAGTCATGGCAGCATTGGCTGCAGGGGTTTCTACAAACGTCCTCCCTTTCATCGGTGCAGCTTTGAATACTTCAACGTTCTCATCGTTGAGGTACGTGGTACGTGATAAACCGGGGATTTTGAATACTGTGTTAACATAAGGTTTTATTACTCTGATGCCGTTTTCGCTGGTGAAGAATTCAATAAGACCTCCCAAACCCATTGCCCAGAACATGTAGGCAGCGTTTGAGCCAGCCTTCTGGCCGGTCTTAACCATCTCTGCACAGGCAACGCTTTCTGGGAAGGGCAGCTCAGCATCTTCAACCAAGGTGCGTCTAACGAGTATAATGAGGAAAACGCCTAAAATCCCCCCCACAAGCATGAGCATAGAGGATTTTACAAAATCAAATTTTACCCACACTCCAGTCATAAGAAAGGCAGGAATGGTAAATATAGCTCCTGCTGCTAGAGCTTCTCCTACAGCGCCCGTTGTCCTTGCGAAATTTTCTTCTAAAATTGTTCCCTTAAATGGACGAAGGACTGCCATGGCAATAACAGCTGCTGGAAAAGTGGCTGCGACCGTCATCCCAACCATAAGTCCTAAATATGCGTTTGCAGCACCGAGGACAACGGCCATAATAATTCCTAAGAGAATGGCCTTTAGAGATATTTCTTTCATTGATTGCTCTGGGGAAATGTAAGGCCTGTATTCGTCGCTCATATCCACCTCCTCAAGTTAATATGCGTGGTTTTTTTGATTATATATTTTTTAAGCAGAAAAAAGTCAAGAAAAAATAAAAAAAAGGGGACAGGCTCCTTTTTAGCAAAGAAAGTAGGCAGTTTCTATTTGGAGACCTAAAATCAGTTATTTTGGGTCAGGTTTTCCTTTTCAAGACGTGTTTGCGGGCGAAGAGGCAAAAAACAAGACCTGACCCTGCTCATTTTGGTAGTTCTTTTGATAACGCCTGAGTGCGAAATTTTTTTTTGTTTGCGTGAAATAAGAAATTATGTTAAAAAATACCTGGTTGAGAAAGGTATAAAGATGAATTTGTTGGGTTTACTAAGAGAAAGGCTCTTTTGCGATTTAGCTATTGACCTTGGAACTGCCAACACTTTGGTTTATTTAAAAGGAAAAGGAATCGTTGTTCAGGAGCCTTCTATCGTTGTTATTAATAAAGCGACTGGTAAAGTGGAAGCTGTGGGTACGCGGGCAAAGGAAATGTTAGGGAAAACTCCTGCTGATGTGCTTACCATTAAGCCTATGAGAGATGGAGTCATCGCAGATTTCGAGATTGCGGAAAAGATGCTTGATTATTTTATTAAGAAGTCGACTGATAACCGGGTCTTTTTGATTAGACCGAGGATAGTTATCGGGATTCCAACAGGGATTACTCAAGTAGAGAGACGCGCAGTTAAGGATGTGGCCATGAGGGCAAAAGCATCCGAAGTCTACCTCGTCCAACAGCCAGTATCAGCTTCAGTAGGTGCTGACCTTCCTATCTCTGAGCCTACAGGAAATATGATCGTGGATATAGGAGGAGGGACGACCGATATCGCAGTCATTTCTATGAATGGGATAGTTTTTAATCATTCCATAAGGATTGCTGGGAATGAGATGGACGAGGCGATCATCCAATACCTTAAGAAAAAATATAATTTGCTCATCGGAGAAAAAAGCGCTGAACAACTTAAAATGGAGATAGGTTCAGCTTACCCCTTGGATGAGCCTATGACAGTAGAGATAAAAGGAAGAGACTTAGGAGAAGGAATCCCCAAAACAATAATAATTGATGACCAGGAAGTAAGGGAAGCACTCGAAGATGTTGTCTCTTCAATTATCAATGCCATGCGAGTCGCCCTCGAAAAGACTCCTCCGGAATTATCAGCGGATATCATTGACCGGGGCATCATTTTAACAGGGGGAGGTGCTCTCCTTAAAAACATAGATAAGCGCATACGAGAGGAAACTAAATTGCCAGTTTTTATCACTGATAATCCTTTGGCCACGGTTGTTATCGGTGCTGGCAAGATGCTCGATGATTTAGACCTTCTGAAAAAGATTTCTATAATATAATTCAATTTAAATCTCATGCCCCTTTTTCTTAAAAAAAGAAAGAGTCTTTTAGTCCTCATAGCTCTAATTTTTTTTCACCTGATATTGATTTCAACTCAGGTCCCGCTCGGTTACGGGAAAAACTACTTCGAAAGGGCAGTTTTTTCCGTTTTTTCTCCTGTTCAGCACGGAATTATTTCCTTCTTAAGCTCGATTGGTAACTTCTGGAAGAATTATTTTGACCTTCAGAATGTTCAAAGCCAGAATCGAAGGATGAAAGATGAAATGTTTTTTCTTCGGCAGGAGAACAACCTTTTAAGGAATGCTCTCGAAAACTTGAGAAGCCAGAAAGAAATAGAAGAGAGCCTTTTAAGACTTCACGAGAATATTATGGCAGCTCAAGTTATAGGCTTTGATGCTAGTAATTTTTATAAATCTACGGTCATAAATAAGGGCTCTCTGGACGGCATTAAGAAGGACATGGTTGTTCTTGATGAAAATGGCAGTTTAGTCGGTCGAATTATTGATCCTGTAGCCTTAAAAGAATCTAGAGTTCAGTTAATCACAGATAACGAAAGCGGAGTTGCTGTCTTTTCTCAGAAGAAGGAAGTCATGGGTATTCTGAGTGGGGATGGTAAAGGATCCTGTTTCTTAGAATATATCCATGTAACTACTGAGGATATTTATGAGGGAGAGGATATTATAACTTCAGGCAAGGATGGTCTCTTTCCTTCTGGAATTAAAGTGGGCAAAATTGTATCCATAACCACGAGCACTTCGCTTTTCAAACAGATAAAAGTTGAACCACATTTTAATATTCAGCAATTGGATCATGTGGCCATCCTCATGAGGGATCCGATAGAAGTTTTTTAAAAAGTAACTTTAATGAAAGATTATATTAAGGTCTCTCTATCAGTCATCATTGCTTTTGTTGTTTATGTGGTCCTGAACAAAATTTCTCCCTCTCTAGTTATGCTGTTTAATGTATTTAGCTTGGTTGTTATCTACTTTGCTGTAGAGAAGAATGAGATTTTCGGGGCCTGTTTAGGAGCGTTTTGTGGGCTTGTCCAAGACTCCTTTTCTTTGGGAGTTTTTGGAGTAGCAGGCCTTGCGAAAACAATTGCTGGATTCACGGCGGGGTACGTTGCAAAAAAAATAGATGTCACCCCTCCTTTGCGCAGCTTTGCCTTTCTCTTCTTTCTGGTCAGCTTTGAATTCATTATATGGGCTCTGTTATACTCTTTTATTTTTTCAGAAAGCATAAATACTGGAAAGGGATTGATCTTTTTTCAGCCTTTGGGAACCGCTCTAGTGGGAAGCATTCTGTTCTCTTTTTTGAGAAGATTTAAAAGGAGTGAAATATAGTTTTATCCATGAAAAACGACAAGATCTATGAAGACCTTATTCTCGTTCTGAGTAGATCCAAGAAAATATTTATCCTTATCCTAGTTTTAACCGCCTTTTTGCTGCTTAATTTTTGGAAAATTCAGGTTTTAGATCATAAAAAATACTGGGAGCAGTCTGAAGCCAATCGGATGAGAGAAATAGTACTGTCATCTCAGAGAGGGTTAATTAAGGATAGATGGGAGACCATTCTAGCTGATAACAAAGCTTCTTTCAAAGTATCCATCATTAGAGAAAATTGTGAAGATTATGATAAATCCTGCCGGAAAATATCTCGCCTTTTAAAGATCGAAGAGGATGTTCTTAAGGAAAGGATTAAAAAGTATGAATCCTTTCCCCTTTTCAAGCCTATCGTGGTTAAGGAGAATTTGTCTTTTGAAGAGGTTGCTGTTATCGAAGCCAGAAAATTAGAATTTCCCGAATTAATTCTCCAAGCAGAGCCAAAAAGATTTTACCCGTTTGGCAGTCTTGCAGCTCATGCCCTGGGGTACATTCAAGAGTTATCAGGTGATGAGATAAAAAATGGACTTTACCAACAGAGGCGTTTGGGAGATCTGATAGGTAAAACTGGTGTTGAAAAGGTATATGAGGCTACCCTGGTCGGAAATGATGGAGAAGCATTGGAAATTGTGGACAGCGTGGGCAGGAGTAAGGGAGAGATAAAAAGACGCGATCCCCAAAAAGGTCAAAATCTTATGCTCACTTTAGATTATGCTCTTCAGGAGAAAGCTGAAGAGTTATTGGAAGGAAGAGAAGGGGCTGTTGTCATGATGGATCCCCGGACTGGTGAAATACTTGCCTTGGCCAGTTTTCCTACATTTGATCCCAATAAATTTATTGACCGCTTTACTCCTGAGGAATGGCTCGATTTAGTCAATAGTCCTGAGTTCCCCCTTGAGAATCGAGCCGTTAGAGGCCAGTATGCTCCTGGTTCTATTTTCAAACTCGTTGTAGATTTAGGAGCCCTTGAATTGGGCATAATAGATGAAGAGACAACTTTTAAATGTAAAGGTGAGGTCGAAATTTATAACGAGCCCTTCGCCTGCTGGGTTGAAAAGGGTCATGGAGAAATGAACCTTATTCAAGGAATTCGGAATTCATGTAACATATTTCATTATCAAGTGGGAAAGACGATGGGCATTGAAGAGATATCTCGCTATGCCAGGATGCTTGGATTTGGGGCAAGAACTGGCATTGATCTGCCCGGAGAAAAAATAGGATTGGTTCCTGATCCTGAGTGGAGTAGGGAAGTCAGAAATGAGCGCTGGCAGCCAGGAGAGACAATTTCTGTTTCAATAGGTCAAGGCCCTTTATTGGTAACCCCTCTTCAGGTCGCTATCTACACTTCTATTATCGCCACCAGAGGAAGAAAGGTTACTCCTCATTTGCTTAATTCTCAATCCCAAACCGGGAATAAAGTGTTTGAGGAAAGTAATAAGGTGGAGATTCAACCGTCCACATTTGAAACAATTATTCAAGGCATGTGGGAAGTGGTTAACAGAGGGGGAACTGGATGGGCTGCTAATGTGCAAGGATTCGATATTTGTGGAAAAACAGGCTCAACTCAGCTTATCAGCACTGAAAAAGACGAGGAGAAGAAAGAGATAGAGGAAGAGGAAGAAGAGGAAGAAACTAGGACTCATTCCTGGTTTACAGGATTTGCTTCGAAGGATGATCCGAAGGTCGTCGTAACCGTCATCGTTGAATATGGTGGTATGGGTGGTGCCACTGCAGCTCCTCTAGCAAGACAATTATTTAATTTATACAGAAGAAAATATGATTGATAGAAACCTCCTGAGAAATACCGATTGGATATTGATAGGCATTTTGCTCTTGAATTCCATTCTTGGAGTGGCATTTATCTACAGCAGCTCTCATTATTTGCCCGGCGGCTATTATGTGAAGCAGATCTTCTGGATTATTTTAAGCTTGATAGCTCTATTCTTATTCCTCGCCATAGATTATGATACTCTGGTCACCTATTCTTTTTATCTGTATATCATCTTCGTCGGAGTACTGGGAGGACTTTTATTTTTTGGAACACCCATAGCGGGAGCTAAGAGTTGGATTAAACTACCGTTTTTTAGCTTTCAGCCTTCCGAAGTTATTAAAATAATGATTATCCTTCTCCTTGCTCATCTTTTTGCTAAGTTCAGGAGAGACTACCTTTCCTGGAGTAAGGGATTCTTAGGTGTTGCGGTTATCGCTGTTCCTGGTTTCTTTGTTGCCTTGCAGCCTGATTTAGGAACTGCTTTTAGTTATATTTTCATTTTATTAGCGGCTTTTATCTTAGCCGGATTAAACAGGAAAACAATAATTGGCATTTTGATTTTTGGACTGATTCTCGGGATATTTGGCTGGAATTTTGCCCTCAAAGATTATCAAAAGAAGAGGCTAACTGCACTTATCTCTCCTAGTCAGGATCCACTGGGTTCAGGTTATCATATCCTGCAATCAAAGATTGCCATTGGATCGGGGGGTTTTTTAGGAAAAGGTTTTGGGAAAGGAACTCAAAGCCAGTTGAGATTCCTACCTGCCAGGCACACTGATTTTGTCTTTTCGGTCATCGGAGAAGAATTTGGCTTCTTGGGTGTGGTGCTTATCATGCTTTCCTACTCTTTTTTGCTATGGAGGCTGTTTCAAACTATCGGTCACTCAAGAGATAGAGCAGGGGTATATATTATTTTTATGGTGGCGATCATGATCGCCTTCCAATTTCTCATCAATTTGATGATGATTATCGGTCTCTTCCCCATAGCTGGAATCCCTTTGCCTCTGTTTAGTTACGGAGGTTCCTCTCTTCTTACCACATATTTAGGAGTTGCCCTCGTATTAAATGTCAAGATGAGAAGATTCGCTAATGTATAGAAGAGACGAAAACTAAGGCCTGCCGCGATAATAGAAAAGGATAATAGAAAAGGGGATAGGTTACTTTTTTTAAATGTGTGCGTTTGATAAATCAAATTCCTACGAAATTTATGAAAAAGTAGCCCATCTCCTTTTTACTTAGATAACAGCTGGCCCGCGATATCAGCGCCCATCAAATATCGAAGGCAAAATAAAAACTTTCCGCATTATCAATTGCACAATAAGCTCAATACAAATAAAATGATATGGTAAGAGTCTGATTTTCTAAGATGAAAGATTTAGAAGATATCCTGAAAGACGTTGAGAAACCTGGGCGCTACATAGGCGGTGAATGGAATGAAATAAAAAAGGACCCTCACCGTGTGAAAGCGAAAGTTGCGCTAATTTTTCCTGAGCTTTATGAGGTCGGGATGTCCTATCTTGGTCAAAAAATCCTTTATTCTCTTTTGAATGACAACCCATCGATTTTGGCCGAGAGAGTGTTCGCTCCTTGGGTCGATTTTGAACAAAAACTCAGATCACGAAATATTCCTCTTTATTCTCTTGAGAACAAAATTCCACTTGAAAAATTCGATGTCCTGGGATTTTCCCTTCTTTATGAACTCAATTATACCAATATATTAACCATCCTTGATTTAGGTCATATTCCTCTTTTTTCTTCACATAGAAATAAGAAACATCCTTTGATCATCGCAGGAGGGCCGGCTGTTTTCAATCCGGAACCTGTAGCTTCGATTTTTGACCTGTTTCTGGTCGGGGACGGGGAAGAAGCTTTCCTAGAAATCATTGAAAAATTCATCACCCTGAAAGAAGAATTGAAAGGAAAAAGTGAAATATTAAACGAGATGGCCAAGATTAAAGGAGTCTATGTTCCTTCCTTATACACGGCTTACAAACCTCAAAACTCTTTTCTTATGGCAGTAAAACCTGATAATGGCGTGCCAAAGAAGATTGAAAAAAGAATTCATTTCCCTCTTTCTGATGCCTCTTTTCCTGAAAAGATTGTTGTTCCAAATATTAATATCATTTTTGACAGAGTAGCAGTTGAGGTGGCACGGGGTTGTTATCATAAATGTAGGTTTTGCCAGGCGTTGAGTGTCTATTTTCCTCACAGGGCGAAAAGTCCTTCTTTTGTCCTGGAAAAGGCTCTGGAGAGCCTGCAGCAGACAGGTTATGAAGCCGCATCGTTATCCTCGCTCTCTGTTGGTGACTACCCTTATCTTTGTGGCGTTATCGAAACTTTGATGAGCGAGCTTGAAAAACAAAAGATTTCCCTCTCGTTATCTTCTTTACGTCCCAAGGGATTATCTTCAGAGATAGCCAGGAACATTATAAAGGTTAGAAAGACTGGATTTACGTTGGTTCCAGAAGCAGGGACAGAGAGATTACGTAATGTCATTAACAAGGATCTGAAGGATAGTGAGATACTCGAGGCTGCAGAGAATGCCTTCTCTCGGGGGTGGAAATTACTTAAACTCTATTTTATGGTTGGGCTTCCGACAGAGAGAGATGAAGATTTAGAAGGAATTGTGAGCTTGGTGGAAGAGATGATTAGGATTGGATCTAAAATTCTTAAATCTCCTCCTAATATTAATATCAGCGCTACATCCTTCATCCCCAAGCCGCATACTCCATTCCAATGGCTTAAAATGGAAGATGAAAAGATCTTAGAACAGAAGCACAGGTTTCTTAAGTCGCGCCTGAAGAAATATCCTTTTATAAAATTCAAGAATCATTCTCTCAAAAATTCTATTCTGGAGGCTGTCTTTTCTCGGGGAGATAGTCAGCTCACTCAGGTCCTTTTTAAGTCGTGGAAAGATGGTGCTAGCTTTGAAAGCTGGACCGACCTCTTCGACTTTCGTATCTGGGAAAAAGCGTTTGAATCTGAAAATATCGATTATAGACTTTACCTTGAAGCTTTGGATAGGGATGCAGTCCTCCCTTGGGATCATATTGATACAGGAATAAAAAAATCCCATCTGCTTCAGGAGCTGGATAGAGCTTTAAAAGAAGAACGAACTTTGTCCTGCCTCGATAATAGATGTGATTTATGTCAAGGATGCAATCTTTCCCCCCTCTTGGAGAGAGAGTTTCAGGAGAAAATGGAAATTTCGTCAGAGCCTCGTTCCTATTTTGGGAAGGAGACTGAGGATGTTTTTCGTTATCGAGCAACCTATTCGAAGGGCAAAACTGCAAAGTTCATATCTCATCTAGACTTAGGCAATATTATCCAGAGAACTTTCCGGAGAGCTGGCATTTCAGTTGTCCATACGGAAGGTTTCCATCCGAAAATGGCAATATCATACCTTCCTGCTCTTCCATTGGGCATGGAAGGAAAGGCTGAAATTGTTGAGTTCAAATCCCAGTATTCGTATAAAGAAGACGAATTTGTTTCACACGTTAACAAATTTCTGCCGGCTGGTGTTAAATTTATAAGCTTGGTAAAGTTCAAAACCTTCAAGCCTCGTTTGAATGAAGAGATAAAAACTTTGGTCTATTCAGTTGACTTGAAGAATCGAGAAATAAAAGAAGCTCTAGAGGAGATCTGTAAAGAAAAGAATATCTCTTCAGATGATGATTTCAAGAAAATGATGAAAATCGTCGATGATTTTTTAGCAAATAGTGAAGATGGTAACATCGAGGGCATATCTGCTGATAGGAAGAGGAAAAAACTTTTTCTTTATTTGAAGCACTCTCCGCATAAAAATGTTCGTTCTCAAGATGTTGTGGAAAATATTTTAAAGATAAAAAATCCAGTTTTTATGATGGCCAGGGAAAAAGTCTTGTTTTGAAGCGACAAAAAATTGACATAAGAAAAGGTTTCCAGTATAAAGCTTGATTATAGTTGCGCTCCTTTAATATCATTATTGGTTCAAAGAAAAAAATAAGGAGGAGAGAGTGATTGGTTTCAGTTTAACAGAAGAGCAGGAAGCTCTCCAGGCTATGGCTCGAGAATTTGCCGAAAAAGAGATGAAACCCAAAGCGGCAAAATATGATGAAGGGCACGAGTTCCCTGAAGATGTCATGAAGAAAGCTTTCGAAGCTGGGTTTCTTACCTGTACAATCCCTGCTGAATACGGAGGAGGAGGTTTGTCTGATCTTGATACTGTTATCATAAGTGAAGAACTTGCTGCTGGTTGTGCTGGGATGTATACAACGATGATGGTCAATGCCTTAGCCTATACGCCGATTATTCTTTTTGGCACCGATGAGCAGAAAAAGAAATTTCTTACGCCCCAGACTGAAAAAATGTCTTTTGCCTCCTTCTGTCTTACAGAAAGAGAAGCCGGATCTGATGCAGGCGCTCAAAAGACTACGGCAAAGAAAGTAGGTTCTGAGTATGTTATCAACGGCTCTAAGTGTTTTATATCCAACGCGGGGATTGCCAGTCTGTATACTGTGTTTGCCAATTCAAAGCCTGAAAAAGGAATACGTGGAATCAGCGCTTTCATCGTTCCGCGCGAAACTCCCGGAATAACCATAGGAAAAGTTGAGGATAAGATGGGGCACAGAGCTTCTAATACAGCAGAGATCTTTTTTGAGGATGTTAAGATACCCGAAGAAAATATTTTAGCGAAAGAAGGATTAGGCTTCATCATAGCTATGAAAACTCTGGATAAGACAAGAGCTCCTGTGGGAGCTGCAGGCGTTGGGGTAGCTAAAGCTGCTCTTCAGTATGCAATTGAATATGCCAAAACAAGAGTTCAATTTGGAAAGCCCATTGCTCTTTTTCAGCACATTGGTTTCAAGATAGCCCAGATGGCTATGGAGATAAACGCTGCTCGCCATCTTGTCTGGCATGCAGCCTGGCTCCTGGACGAGGGGAAGCCCAGCGGCAAAGAATCAGCTATGGCCAAAGCTTTTGGTTCGGATGTTGCAATGAAGGTTACTACTGAGGCCCTCCAGATTTTAGGCGGATACGGATACATGAAGGATTATCCTATGGAAAAATTAATGAGGGATGCCAAGCTGCTTCAGATTTATGAAGGGACAAACGAAATCCAGCGTATGATCATCTCACGAGAAGTTATAGGCCCCATAAAATAAAAATTTCTTTGTAGAGGCTTGATTCATCTATAGGGTTTTGATTCATCAAACCCCCCTTATTATTTGGTGTGATTAAATTTGTTTATAATATCTGTCGTTTTTACTTATTAATAATATCTAAAAGGTCTTCTTCGACAGATTTGACCGGATTCTCTATTATCCTACCTTTTTCTTCATAATTGATCACTACAATAAAGGTTGGTACTTTTGTGATATTCTTTCCTTCGATATAAGGCTCTCGAGAATCCTTATCTCTTGGTATTCCTATATAGGTCGTCGTGATAAGAGGATTATCTACCATGTCCATAATCTGGAAATAAGCGCTAACGTTTCTCTTGGTATCAGGACACCATGTTCCCAGAAAGATTTCTATTTCGATTGGATATTGAATGGATTGAAGCTCTGCAACCACTTCCATGTTAGGGACATAAGAAGCTACTATTTCTTGCCAGTCAGGAAAATTCTCTAAGATCTCTTCTTTGCTCAGAGGTCCTAGTAATTCTAATGTTCCATAAGCATAGATAGAGAGGAAAAAAATGATACAAATAGAAGGGAATATTGTTTTTTTCATTTGATATTTATAAGGAGAGAGGAGCGCCGCTTTTTATATATTTCCCGTTTCTTCTTCTTCTGTGAAGTATTCAGGAATTATGCCCATTACTTCCACCCCAGCTCCTCTAGCAAGGTCGATAAGCTCGATTACTCTGGAGTAGGGGATTCTTGCGTCGGCTCTGATGAATATTGTCTTATCCTGGCGAGGAGCATAGATACTCCTTAGTTCATTCTGAACAAGGTCAAACTCCATGTATCTTTGGTTAATATCCACTTTCATGTTGTTATGCAGTGTCATCACGATAACACCAGCGGGTGCTGCTGATTGCTCTGCTGTAGTTTCAGGCAATTTCACGTCCACTCCCTTTTGCACCATCGGCGTTATGACCATGAAAATAATGAGCAGAACCAATAGTACATCACACAGGGGAACCACATTAGGCTCAGCTCTTGTAGTCATCGCATCCTCCTTATTTCCAGGATTATCTACACATAAATTTTACGATAGATTTTTTTGCTTTGTCAACGTGTTTATTTGATTTTTTCCTGCTTGGCCTATATATTTGTATATATCTGTAGTTGAACAAAGAAAGGAGGAAGCATGAAAGAGTTAAAGGTAGAAGTCGTTGGAGTTAAGGAACGGTGTGGAGCAAGACATAAAGTGGGAGACATCTTTTTCATCAGAGGTGAAGGGACGATTGAAATACCAGAGAGGAAGAAGGTTTGTATTTATGCTTTGAATAGCCTCTTTCCCTTTTTAACGACCAAACAAAGGGAGGATGAACTTCCTCATGATGATTGGGTTTCTGAGACGGAAACCTTATGCTGTCCCGACCCAAAAGGCGTTGTTTTCAAGGTGACTCCTCTTTCTTGAAAAGGATTGATCGGGCATCGTAAACAACTATAGATGCCAGGACTATAAGGATAAGACTAACGAACCCTAAAAGATATCTTCTCGCCTGGAAAAAGTGGTAACCCTGGTAAATAAGGGCGCCAAGCGTTGTAAGCAACATGAAGATAGCTGGGTAAACCGTGAATTTTTTAGGTCTTTTTGTGCCAACCAAATAGGAAGAGACAACGATTAATGCCAAAGCTGCCACGAGTTGATTTGAGGCACCAAAGACAGGCCAGATAACTTTATAACTTTCGGTTCCCCCCAGGATCGCTGCAAAGATAAGAACAACCAGAGATGCTACCCATCTATTGTTAAGAACAGGCACCTTCTTTCCCAAAAGCTCTGTGGTGATAAACCGCCCCAGCCTTGTTCCGGTATCAAGGGTAGTGAGCACAAAAGCATTGAGCATGACCATACCGAAGAAAGAACCAATAACCAGAGTAATGCCGGGAAGAGAAGAGACGAGCTTTCCGTATCCAGTAGCGAAAGCTTGAATAGGATTCCCCATTGTTGTCATAAGATACTGAAAACCAATTGGATTTTCTACTCCTGAAGGATCCCAGATCAAAGCACTTGCAGCGATGAATATCACAAGACCAGCTAGAGCAGCTTCTGTGACCATGCCGCCGTATCCAATCAATTTTCCGCTGGCTTCGTCTGGTAATTGCTTGGCGGTTGTTCCGCCGGCAACAACGGAGTGGAAACCGGAAATGGCGCCGCAAGCAATAATAACAAAGAGCATGGGCCAGAGAGGACCTCCCTCCCAGGGTTTGCCGCCTTTGCTCATGAAAGAAACAAAAGCAGGAGCATTCAGTGAGGGATGCAATATGATTAATCCAAGATAGCCTAATCCGAGACCCAAAAAGAGAATCCAGGTGCTGATATAATCCCGAGGCTGGAGAAGAAACCAGACGGGGAGAGAGGAAGCGAAGAGGCTATAAATAATAAGAATGTAGAACCAGAAATTCTGGCTGGACATCCCGATTATCTTAGCAGGAAGGATTATCGGTGCCATATTTCCCATGTAAATGAGGAGAAAAAGGAAAAGAAGAGAGATAATAGTCCCAGCGAGAATATTGATGCCCTTTTTATATATCAACCAGCCAAAGATCATGGCGATGAATACCAGTCCAAAAGTGGGAATGACTATTTCGGGTTGAGAAACAAGCGTCCTTGAAGCAACAACAGCGAAGACGGCTATGACCAGCGCCAGGGCTAGCCAAAGAAAGATAGAAAATATTATCTTCGCTCGAAGGCCCAGCGTCTTTTCTGAAATATCGGCTAAAGACGTGCCTTTATTCTGGACAGATGTCATGAGTGATGTGTAATCATGAACTGCGCCCAGGAAAATGCTGCCAAGAGCTACCCAGAGGAGAGCTCCGAGCCAGCCGAAATATAAAACCCCGAGCAGAGGTCCCAGGATAGGCCCTGCCCCGGCAATCGAGGAAAAATGATGACCAAAAAGAAGCGGTTTTTTTGCAGGAGTATAATCGATCCCATCCCTTAATTCTCTGGCGGGAGTAATACGGGAATTGTCAGCTTGAACAACCTTTTTTTCGATAAAATTTCCGTATATCTTGTATCCTAGGACGAGCCATAAGAGGAGGATGAAAGCTATAATAAGGGAGTTCATCTTATCTCCATTAAAATAATAATCCTCTAAGAAATAGTATAAATCATTAAATCTTNNCGCAAGAAACAGATAAGAAGCTTTATTTTTTTGAGCTTTTTAAAATGAGATAGGCCACTAAACCAATAAAAGCTGCTAAGGCTACGAAATCACCGACGCTTCCTGGCCAGACAAGGCCAATTCCTGTGGGCCTTGCTTTTTTGATATAGGCGTAGATAGCGACCAAAACCATCAGGATGCCTTCTCCAGCAATAAATCCTGAACTGAGAAGGACTCCTTTTTCTTTTCTTGTGGTCTTAAGCTCTTCATTAGCTGCTCTTTTCTCGATAAATCGTCTANNTACGATAGCAAAAGCCCCTCCAACCAAAACAAGTCCCCAAGGAAGGTCGCCCCCAAGCACTCCCTCGACAACGGTTTTCATCAAGGTGGCCTGAGGCGCTGGGAGAGCCTGTGACCCGAAAGAGAATGCTTCTCCCAGAAGCCAGACCGCGGCGGCTATAGCAAAAGCTGAAGCCAGCACTCCTACCAATTCTGAGCTCTGCTGTCTTTTAGGAGTGGCTCCGATTATATAACCAGCTTTGAGGTCCTGGGAGATGTCGCCTGCGATGGAAGCGCCGACACAGACTACTGTGCCCACGGTAAGGGCTGTCGCCATTCCTAAGATATCTGTCCATCCAAATGCTAAGAATAAAAGGCTTGTCCCGAGAAGAGTGACAATCGTCATGCCAGATGTAGGATTTGAGGACACACCTATCATGCCTACGATTCTGGATGAGACGGTGACAAAGCAGAAGGCGAATATAACGATGCAGATCGAAGCTATAAGCCTAACAAGTAAGGTGGTGGTGATGCCCAGGATTTGAGGAGTGAGTATTATTATGATTATCACGACAAGAATTCCAAGGCCAAGAACTGTAATCGGAAGGTCGGTATCTGTCCGTTTTTTCTTTAATTCAACATTTTGTCTGCTAAGGCTGAAATCTTTAATTCCTATCTTCAGCGCGTTGAACATCGTGGGCAGAGACTTGACGACAGTGATGATTCCTCCCACAGCTACTGCACCTGCACCTATGAACTTTACGTAATTTCTCCAGATTTCTTCTGCAGACATCTGTGCTATGGGCAGGTCTGTTTCAGGAAAAAGGGGAGTACTCAGGTTTTCCCCGAAGTAAGAAATCAATGGAATAATTCCAATCCAGGAGAGAAGCCCTCCGGCCACCATTATGCCTGCGATTCGAGGGCCCAGGATGAAGCCCACACCCAAAAGGGCAGGAGTGGGTTCCATTCCAAGCAGAGCTTTTTTTAAGACTGGAATCTTAAGATAGATTTTTTCTGGCCAGAGTTTCAAGATTTCAATCAGACCCTTGAAGAAAGCTCCCACTCCCAAACCAAGAAACACATTTTTGGCTTTTGCCCCTCCTACATCAGCCGAGATCAGGACTTGAGCAGCTGCTGTCCCTTCCGGGTAGGGGAGGACTGCGCGCTCCTTTACGATCAGTGCTCTCCTTAAGGGAATCATGAACAGAACTCCCAGGATTCCTCCAAGTAGAGCTAAAGTGCCGATCTTAAACAGGCTTGGGCTAAAACCCCAAAGAAACAGGGCAGGTATAGTAAAGATGATTCCTGATGCTAAGGAAGAGCTGGCAGAGCCTGTAGTCTGGGCAATATTACAATCCAAGATCGTGCTTTTTCCGAGGATTGGACTTAAGGCTCTGAATACTGCTACAGAAATAACAGCCAAGGGAATAGCCGTTGATATTGTTAATCCTACCCTTAATCCTAAATAGGCATTGGCAGAGCCAAAAATGACTCCGAATATTGCTCCGATAATAACAGCCTTAAGAGTTATATCTTTATAGGGAGTTATTTCGGGCACGTAAGATTTGTGTTCTTCCATTTACGCGTCCTTTCGCTAGGTTAAAACAGAAAGCAGTCTAACATATAAGAGATTTTTTTTCTAACAAAAAAGCCAAAGATTGTTTCCCTCTTAAATTATACTTTCGTGCCAATTCTTTCAATAATAAATGGCCGAAAACTAGGAGGTTTTTCTGAGATTATAAAAGCTCCCTGGGTCTCCTTCTCAAGCCTGGAGACATTTTTGACCTTGTTAAAGTGAAGTTCGGCCAGAGTTATCCCCTTTTCTACTTTTTCGCCAGTCTTCTTGAAGATTAAAAGACCAGATCCATGATCACTTGATTCTGCAGAATCCTTACCGCCTGTCTCCAATTCAAGACAAACGGAACGGATTTGTTTCATCATTATCTTATTAATGTAACCCTTTTTGGGGGAGAGGATTTTTAATCTGTCTTTAGCTTGTGGAAGCAAAGAATAATCGTCAATAATTCGAGAATCTCCCTTTTGAGCTTCAATAATTTGTTTGAACTTTTCGAGAGCCTCACCTCTAATGATTTTCTCCTTGAGGACTCTTTTTGCTTCTGTTCTGTTTAAGGATTTTTTGGCTAAAAGGAGTATGTCTGTTCCTAACTCTAAGGCTAGCTTCAGAACGTCTAAAGGTCCTTTTCCTTTGAAGACCTCCAGGACCTCTCTGATCTCAAGAGAACTTCCCAATGCTTGACCAAGAGGCTGATCCATATCACTCAGGATAAAACTTGAGATGATTCTCAGACGATCACAGACATTATTTAATGATTGAACTAAGCTTCTGGCTTCCTTTAAGTTTTTTAAAAAAGAGCCATTCCCAATTTTTATGTCGAAGGAAGCTCCGTTCACTCCGCATAATAATATGCTGCCTACGAAGCAACTCAAAAGTTCAGCACGAAGATCTTGCCAAGAGTTAGAACCTTCAGAGGGAGATATTTTTTTAAGAAAAGGAGCTATTTGCTTCGGTGGAGAAAATAGGACTGCCCCCACCTGCGAGAGTTGGCTCTTGATCTCTCTCGGTCCGAGAGAAGTTTGGAAGCCAGGAATTGATTCCAGTTTATTTGAATGGCAGTTGAAGCTATCAAGGATATGGAAAGCTTTTTTCCTGGCGGGACATAATAGATTAAACGGCTCAGAGATTTTGGAGACAACGATACCTGCGGAGGAAACAACTGGTACCAAGACAAGAGATACTTTATCAACAGACGATCCTGTGGAGAATGGAGCGAATCTGGGCAGCCTTGTATGGGCAGGATTAATTGTTTCTTGCCAATCTTTTATGGTTTTTGTTAAGGAATATATTTCCTCATCGTCCAGCCATTGAGACAGTACTTCTTTTACAAACGCAGTCGCTTGATGATTGAGGCGTCCCGTAAGGGAAGAACTCATTTTTTTAGGGAGGTGCAGTTTTGTTTGTTTATCTCAGGGTTTCGACTGTTTTCTTATTGTCGTTCGTTTGAAACACCAACAAGGCTTTTGCTCCCCCTGAAGAGGTTCCATAGCAATAGTGGATATCAATGGCCGCATTTCCGATAAGAGCGCCCATCTCTGCTCCAGCTCCGATGCGGTCATCGATTTCAACGGTTACCACATTGTTAATTTTCACGTTATATCCGATTCCTTTAAGGGCTTTCTCCGCCTTTTTATTGTCAGAAGTTATGAGAAAAAAGACGCCTTTCCCTCCTTCGGAACGAGCATTGAGGGCTTTAAGATTTACGCCTGCATTGGCTAAGGTTCCCAGGACTCTGCCTAAAATCCCAGGCTCATCCGGTGTGATAACATAGAGTTCAGATTCTTGTTTTACATTAGGCAATTTTTCTCCTCCTTTGTTGAAACTGAATTATACCAGAATCAATATCTCAAAAACAAAGAAAATATTAATAAAATAGAAACAGGTTGTATTTTGTTGATGGATGCTTATAATTTTAGGAAAAGCCAGTATGAAGAAAGTGAGTTGGGATGAAAGAAAAAGAAGTGAAGGTTGCCTTCGTAGATAATTCTATAGATTCCTCAATCTACAATCCGCAAGAACACTGGAAGCTCTATTTAAACGTTGCTTTGGATTCCTTCAAAGCGAAAGAAAGCCATTTTCCTGATCTAAGTAAAAATTACACTCATTTAATCTTAAGCGGCGGCGAAGCATCTATAATAGAGAGAGAAAACTGGGTTTACGAAGAGGTCGAGGTGGTTCAAGATGCAGTGGAAAAAGGGCTCTCTATACTTGGCAGCTGCTACGGACATCAGCTTATCGCCCTTGCTCTTTTGGGTTCGGACAGTGTTCAGAGATGTGTTCATCCAGAGGTGGGTTGGATTCCTATCCAGATCAAGGTGGATAATGAACTTTTAGGGAAAAAAGGGGAGGTTTTTTCCTTCTCAAGTCATTTCGATGAAGTAGTGAATTTGAGTGATGCCTTTGTTGTTCTTGCTTCTTCTAAAGACTGCCAGATCCAGGCTTTTCAAATGAAAAAGAGACCAATTTGGGGAATTCAGATTCATCCTGAGATAAATATTCCTAATGCCCAAACACTTTTGAGAAGATTTAGCTCTCTGGATCTAGAAACTAAGTCCTTTTTTGAGAAAGCCTTAAAATCAACCCCAAAGGATTCAGGACTAATCCGGAGGATTGTTAGGAATTTTTTAATTCCGCGGAGGATAGACTAAAGAATTTAATCAAGAAAAAATAGATGCTATGGACAAATCCCTGGCCTTTTTTTGCAGTAATAAATAGAGCAGTCAAGATTATAATGTTAGTAATATTTGCTCAAGGAGAAGTTATAGATAAAGATGAAAATTGCAATTATCGGAGCTGACGGTCAACTCGGCTCTGATTTGGCTAAAGTCCTCAAAGGAGAAAAGGTTTTTCCACTTTATTATCCTGATTTTGATATAACAAACCCTGAAAAAACAAAGGAAACTCTTTCTAAAATTAATCTTGATGTTGTCATAAATACTGCTGCCTATCATAGAGTTGATGAATGTGAGGAAAATCCTCAGAAATCCTTCCAAGTCAATTCAACAGCCGTCAGGGATCTTGCCTTGATTTGCCAGGAGCTTGGCTTGACCTTAGTCCATTTCAGCACAGATTATGTCTTTGATGGAAATAAAAAAACTCCGTACGCAGAAGAAGATAATCCCAACCCTCTGAATGTTTATGCTGTCTCCAAGTTGGCTGGAGAATATTTTGTCCAGAATATTATGGAAAACTATTTCCTTATAAGAAGCTGCGGGCTCTACGGCGAAGCAGGCTGCTGGGGAAAGGGAACGAATTTTGTTGATGCCATGGTATTTTTAGAAAAAAGGGGTAAACCTTTAAGAATCGTGAACGATCAAGTAGTTACACCTACATCCAGCGCAGAGCTTGCGCTCAGGATCGCAGAGCTTATCCGCACGCAACATTATGGCCTTTATCATTTAACAAACGAGGGCCAATGCACTTGGTTTGAGTTTGCAAGTACCATATTTTCTTTAACGGGAAAAAGGCCTAAGCTTGAGCCAATTGATTCTGAAACCTATGGGGCTCGGGCCCACCGGCCCTCTTATTCTGTCTTAGAGAACAAAAAAGCAAAAGAGATAGGATTGACTGAATTTTCCCCCTGGGAAAAAGCCCTCAAGGATTATTTAATAAAAAAAGGCTACCTTTCTTAAAATTAGTCCTTATTTCCTTTAGGTCCTCCTTTTGATTGACAAGTGTATTAATATTGCATAATATTTTTTCGTTATTAAGGAAGGAAGATGAATCCACAATTCAAAAAATTCATAGCCTTGTTTCTTGTCTTATCTTTAGTTGCAATAAATTGCATTACTCTTAAGCTTCCTGAAAGCAAACCTAGGCTCAAGACTCCTCCAGAATTAAGACAAGATATAATCTCGTTTTCTAAGGGAACGATAAAACCTGGCACTCGTATCCTTGTTGTCCAAAATTCCGGAGCTATTGTGAGCGGGAAATTCGACGGACTTGCTCTTTTTTCTCCTGAAGAATATGCTGAAAACTACGCTGATAGTCGAGAAAAAAATGAGGGTGAAATCATGCTGCCCGCCTTGGGTGAAAATGTCATTATATTAAACGCGAGCGGAAACAAATTTGAGTGTGAATTCCTGGGATTTGACTTTGGAATTATAGAAGCTAAACATGCAGGAAGAGCCAAACCTGAGAGAACAAAGCTAAGTGAGATAAAAAATGTCATGGATAGCAGCGGAAACGCTTGTGAAGTTGAGACGATAAATAAGCTTATTTCTGAAGGCAAAATTCCGTTTTTGTCCTCAGGGATTATCGTCAAGAGTAAAACTGGCCCTGCAGAGATTCACTGGGAGGAGATATACCAGATAGAAGTTAAGAAGAAGGGCATGCCACTTTCCGCTAGGTTGGCACTTGTTGCGGTTGCTGTAGGCGTCTTATATCTCGCAATTGATGCAGTGATTAAAGAAATAAAACAAACAGAACAAGAAATGGAGGAAAGCTGCTCTATGGGTGCTGCCTATGATTCCCCAGTCCATCCTCATATAATGATTGTTCGGGATTTAAGGGACACCTACCTTATGCCAAGCAAGCTTGGGCGTAAGCTTGTTAATTTATATTACAAATATTCGCCATTCTTTGCTCGCTTTATTGCTAAAAGCGACGCGTTGAAATTTGTCGTTCGGATTGGCCTGCTGCCAATCATAGCTTTCAGTTACTCGATGGTGCGCTTAGGTCCAGTGATTACTACAGCTATAATTGTCTCTATTTTTATATTTCCAGTGTTTTTTACCTTATTTTTTCAAAGGAATTTGAGACGAGTGAAAGCTAGGCAACGGTAGTCTCCTGCAATATGATTCTTTCCTCATTAATTGCTATTCATACGACTAATTAATAGAATAAGTATTATATTTGGATTTTAAAAAATCATTCTTTATGATGGTACGCCAAGGATTGGTTTATAATCATAATTCAGAATTATTCAGCTTAATTAAGCTATAATAATAAGAAAGTGCTAAAAATAAGAAAATTGAGGAAAATCACGCCGAGCATAAAAAGAAAAGCTTTTTTATTGTCAGCAGCTCTCATTTTATTTTTTACGGCATTGATAAATGTATCTACCCAGCCATCCTATGCACAAGAAAAAAAAGATAAAGGAATATCTCATACCGTAGCAGTCAGTGCTATCTCAATAGCAGTAACAGTATATGATAAGAAAGGAAGATACATTAACCACCTCACAAAGGAAGATTTTTTTGTTTTTGAGAACGACGAAAAGAAGGATATAACCTACTTTAGCCACGATTTTAAAGCACCTTTGAGTTTAACCATCCTCCTTGATGTAAGCGGGAGCATGGATCTCCAGGACAAACTGAAAGAAAGCAAGGAATCACTCAAATATCTCGCAGCATCCCTTCTTGATCTCGATGATGAATTCTCTTTGTTGATTTTTGCTGATGGAGAGGTAGAGGTTGCAATGAATTTTTCCAATAATAAGAATTATTTTTTAGAAGTCCTGGATAGGACAGAAGCTTACGGCCAGACAGCTTTGAACGATGCAGTTGCGGTAACTCCAGAATTTGCTAATAAAGGAGAAAATGAAAAGAGGGCCATTCTTTTGATTACAGACGGGATTGAGAATGATAGCCAATATTCTCACTATCAGGCCGTTGAAATTGCTAGAAGAGTAGATATACCTATATATACCATCGGCTATAAAATTCCTTTGAGTGACCAATATTTAAAAAAGTATAAACATTCTCCTTCATTGACTTCTTCTGGTATTATTTACTCTCTTGAGAGATTCTCAAGAGCCACAGGAGGAAAGGCATTCTTCATTAATCAAGCTGAAGAATTGAAAACTGCCATAAAAGAGATAAAAAGAGAACTCGGTTATCAGTATATACTCGGATATACTTCCTATAGTGATCAAGAAAATGAATATCGAGAGATCAAGGTAACTACTCCGAAAAAGAAGTACAAAGTGAGAACGAGAGAAGGATATTATAGCGGTGAGAAGAAATCCCCTTGACAATAGCTATGATTATTTGTTAATTAAGGTTACTATCCAAAGGCTGAGGATAATATACCAAATAATAAATTTTCATTTTATTGTGGAGTTAGAGGAGATAAAATCAAAAAAATGCGTTTGAAAAATAGTTCTGGACGAGATTCAAATAATTTTATATTATCAAAAGCCGATTATTAATAAAAAAGGAAGGAGGTGAAAATGAAAAAAAACAGAATCACATTTCTTATCGGGGCACTGTTTCTCGTAGGATTGATGGCAACTACGGGTTGCGCTACCAAAAAATATGTGCTTGGAGAAGCGGCTACTCTGGATCAAAAAATTGAAGGAATGCAAACTGCAGTTGAGGAGAATCAGAAAAGAATCAAGGAACATGATGAAAGATTAACCACTATCGGTTCTCTCATTACCCAGAATCAGTCCGAATTAAATCAACAGAAATCAGAATTTGACGGCAAGATTAATGAAGTAAGAAGATTTGCGCAGGGAAAACTGATTTTGCAGGAAGTTATAAGAAATGATGAAGCTAAATTTGCATTCGAGAGTTTCGAACTCAGTGATGAAGCAAAAGTAGCGTTAGACAGGTTTGTCGAGAAACTTATAGCTCAAGATAAAGGTCTTTATCTTGAAATCCAGGGACATGCCGATAGCACAGGACCAGAGGACTGGAACGTTTACCTAGGAAAGAAGAGAGCTGAAGCAGTGATGGGATATCTCCACGAACAATATCATATTCCTCTTCACAGGATGGAAGTGATAAGCTATGGAAGTGCCAAGCCAATGGCTGACAACTCGACTAGTGAGGGAAGATCCCAGAACAGGAGAGTAGTAATATTAGTGTATGAATAGTGGGTAGTGCTAGAGATTATTAAGTATTATATCTTAGCTGATCAGCGCGGTTTATCATAATTCTATGAGTTTTTGTAAAAGAGCCAAGCGAGTTCGTTCCTAATAAGACAGAATCTCCGGTTTTTGCTTACCATTTAAGAGTTGAAAAGATTAAAGACTACTATCTTCATGTGGGAGCTGGGCGGAATTGTTATCATTTTTCTCTCAGGGAGCGTTCTTCATTTCTTATTTGCTTGGCTGGGGAGATGGCCACCAGCAGCGCTGATTTCTGCGGTCAACGAAAGCGTCTGGGAGCATTTAAAACTGGCCTTCTGGCCTGGTTTGATTTTTGGTTTGATTGAGTTCCTTTTTCTAAGAGCAAAAACGAAAAATTTTTGGGTGGCCAAGACCTATGGACTCTTCACGATGCCTTTTTTCATTGTGGTTGTATTTTATGGCTATACAGCCCTGACTGGCAGCCACATTCTTTGGCTTGACATAGCCCTTTTTGGACTTGCCGTGATCGCTGGACAGATGATCAGCTTTGCACTAATGGTTCGGCAGCCGTTCCATCCAAAGGCAAGAATCGTGGCGAGAGTGATTCTTGTTTTGATGATTGTCGTTTTTTCCCTGTTTTCTTATGTTCCTCCCCGATGGCCTTTATTTCGAGATAGCTCGACCGGTCAGTACGGCATTCTGAAATGATTTAACAGACGTGCGATAATTTATAGAACAGGATTAAAAGAATCCATCAAGGTAGAGAAGCCCTTAGCGCGTTGACTATATGGGGTGGGAGAGAGCAGGTCTTTGCCTTTGAATTAGTCACTATGTGGACTGTGTGGCCAGAGGCTATCAATTTTTTGTCTTCTTTTGTTACCAGCTCATAAGCAAACTCTATTTTTTTTGGAGTGATATTTTCTAAGAAGACACGAATTAGGAATTCTTGATCATACCTTAGCGGTTTTTTGTATTTACAAAAAGCCTCGACAACAACCAGGTAAAATCCCTGCGCTTCGATATCTTTATACGGAATATTTTTTTGGCGGCAGTACTCAGTCCTGCCGATCTCGAACCATTCGAAGTAATTTTTATTATGAGCAACCCCCATTTGATCGGTTTCAGAATAGCGGACTATTTCTTCGAATTCTATGAGATTCTTTTCCCCCTTGTTCAAGGCAGTATTATTCGAGAATTTTTCCGAGCTTCGAGATTTCCTCATTGTAGTATTTACGGTACAGGATTTCCCACTCCCTGCTTCCTTCTTCGATGGCTTTTTTCTGAGACTGGATTTTTTCAATAGCTTTTTTATCTATTAGATCATAGAGTTTTAACTCTTCTTCGATGCTGTTCACTATAGATAACCTAATTTCATTTGGCTCAAAAAGGAATTCTACCTCATCATTTTCAAACAGAGAGTTAAGGACCTGGCGAGCCAAAAAATTTATTTTTTCTCTCGATAATCTCTTGGTCACAGGACAATATTCCTTTCTTTAGCTAATTTTGTTTTGATCATCCTGAACATGGTCTGGTATTCAATATTTTCGCTTCGGATTTTTTCCATATGTTTGTTGAGAATTTCCCTCACTTCTTGGTCAAGTTTGTCTTCTTTTTGAAACTCATCTGTTATTAAACTCATAAGACTCTCTGTGAGTTTATTCCTGTCGTCGACGATAATCTTTTCTTCTTTGAGCAGATTTCGGACTATAATGAAAGCCATATGCTCTATCTGGTTCTTATTCAGTCTCATTTCCACCCTAAAATACAATATCTTGGATTAAAATTCAAGGATTGAATGAAGATATAAGGTTAAGGCCTGATTTTATTTATTTTTTGATGATAGATAGAGACTATACCCAAATCCGGCCAGACAAACGGCAAAAATAAAGACCATAAAAAGAATAGCTTCAATAGTCATTTTTGTTGCTTAACATTTTTTTTGTGATGGTTTTATTTAAAAGAATAAATAATCCAAGGGCTATGACCCATTGAAAAAGCACAGTGCCTACTGAGCCGGGAGAGGCTATATTAAACCAGTTATGAGGATCTCCAGAGTAGCTTTGCCAGAACCACCATCCTAGCATCGCTATAAACTGAAGAGGTAACAGAAAGANNTTTTTTGGGCCAAATTTGAGGACTGCGATCGTGAAGAAAAAGCCGCTAACCATTAAGCCCAAACTCCAGACCCAGTCTTGATTAGTAAAAAATCCCATGCTGATGGCAGAAGGAAATCCGAGAACGAAAGCGCAGACACATATCAGTATGATAGCCTTCTTTCTGGAGAATCCTGCGTCCATCAATATACGGGTGTCAAGTTCCATCATGGAAATAAGAGAGGAAAAGGCAGCAAATGAAAGAGCGAGAAAGAAAAGTGCCAGGAAAAAAGAGCCAGCAGGGATTTTTGAAAACAGGTTGGGAATCCAGATGAAAGTAAGGCCTTGATTGTCTGCTTTCATCACCTCGAGGACTTTTTGATGGGAGAAATCCTGCGTTGAAAAATAGGAAAAAACAGTTGGAATGACAGCTACTGCAGCCAGAAGTGAAGCGAGGTTATTTCCGAAGCCAAGTGTTGTTGAGGTCAGCACAGGATTTTCTTTTTTGTGAGAGTAAACAGCATAGGTAAGTATCAATCCCCACCCTGCCCCCGTAGACCAAGCCGATTGGCTCAGGGCATTCAGCCATACTTCGTAATCGGCTAATCTGGCAAGATTAGGCGAAAAAAGGAAATTTAAGCCTTGAAACGCAGATGGAAGAGTCAGGCTCCGGACGCAGGCTATAATCAAGAGAATAAAAAGAGAAGGGATAAGAATTCTATTGGCTCTCTCTATTCCTTTAACCACTCCTTTGAAGATTATGAAGCCGCCAATCCCCAGTGCGGCAAAGTGAAAAAGAACTGGCTCCCAGGAAGAAGTGAAAGAATGCCAGAATTCCAACGAGTTTTTTTGGATTAAGCCCTGGAAAGACGTTGCCAGGAAGTATTTAAGGCACCAACCAGTAACGACTGAATAATAAAACATGATGGCTGTAGTGACGAACGTAACAAAAGTTCCCATCCAGGCATAATTCTTGCCTATTATTTTTCCGAAGGATCCTATAACTCCTGAACGGGTTTTCTTTCCCATTGATATTTCAATTATAAGGAGAGGAATAGACCAGAGGAAAAGGAAAAGAATCCAGGGAATGAGGAATGCTCCTCCTCCTTGTTGGGATACAATGCGTGGAAAGCGCCATATATTCCCGGTACCGATAGCCATGCCCAAGCCGGCAAAAATAATCCCCCAGCGGGAAGCAAACAATTCTCTTTTTTTCATTGTTTGTAATTTATTGCACCACTTCCTTGGAGTCAATTACCAAAAAGGGATGGAAGCAATTTTTTTCTGGTATATATTTGGCTACAGCAAGGAATTTTCCTTCAAGGCTGAACATTCTGCACAATTTCTCTCCTTTAAGTGAGATATCAGCAGAAGAAGATTCATCAAGAATTGTTTCTTGGATGTTTTCGGGGGAAATTAAATTGCCGTTTTTAGCCAGAACAGAGCCTCTCTCGTTGAGGACGATCTTAGGAAATTCAGGAAGGAGTGATTCAAAACGGATGAGAAATTCATCGATTTTTCCTGCATCAGCTAATTCCTTTATTTCTTCTATCGTGTGACTCTCCTTTAGGTTATAATTTCCCACATCTATTCTGGTGAGCTCGGCGAGATGAGCCCCACAACCAAGGTCTTGACCTATATCATGAGCAAGGGAACGGATATAAGTTCCAGAAGAACATTTCACCTGAAATTTGAGGAGCGGAGGATTGTATTTTATTAATTTGAAAAAATGGATAAAGACTTTGCTCGGTCTTAATTCAAATTCTTTTTTCCCCCTGGCCAGTGCGTATAGAGGTTTGCCTTTATATTTTTTTGCAGAATAGGGGGGAGGGATCTGCTGAATCTCTCCTTGGAATTTTTTCATAGCTTTTAAAAGGTTGTATTTTGGGGGATATGTTTTCTTTTCCAGTGAAGTGGGTTTTCCAGAAGAGTCGTAAGTATCAGTGGAAAATCCAAATTTTATTAGCCCCTCATAAACTTTATCCGTATTGGAAAGAAAAGGAAAAAGCCTTGTGGCTTTACCTAAAGCAAGGAGCATCAATCCGGTAGCAAGAGGATCTAAGGTGCCGCAGTGCCCGACTTTCTTGATCTTGAGAATGCCTCTTATTTTGAGGACGATATCGTGGGATGTGAAATTTTGTGGTTTATCTACGAGGATAAGCC
>WVZK01000004.1 GCA_011772475.1 Candidatus Aminicenantota bacterium
GGGCTGCCACTCTTATTCGCTCAATTTACCCCTAAGAACCTACTATTAAACAGCGTTTTCCTTTAAGCACCATTCAACCAAATTAAGCGGGATTAAGCAAAATCTGTTACATATTTGCGTGTGTTAATTTTTATCCTGCCTGATACAATTTCAGAGGGCAGAGTAAGGTCTTGACATATTTTCCTTGAAAGGACCTGTGACAATTACCGCTCTGTCCTCTGACTTTCCTGGAATGGCCCATAGGATATAGCTTCTTTATGCATAAGCACGCAAATGCCGCCAGGGAAGGAAACAATTTAAGGAGGTTTATATGATTAAACAGGATTTAGAAGAAAATGGGGGGAGAACAGTCGTCGGAATCGATCCTTGCAGCGAATTCCTCCAACTGGCCATCCTCGCCCCCAGTAAAAGAACCGGAGTTTAAAAAACTCCCTCTTTCTCCTTCTATCACAGAGGAAATCGTCAAGTCAACCGATCCTGCAACAACTCAGATTGCGATTGAATCTTATGGAAGTTATGGAAAACTCTTTATCTATGATCTATTGAAGAAGGGTTATGATATTCGTGAGGTCAATCCGCAAATATCTAAGAAGCTAAACGATCTTTACAGCGAGGAACATAGCGATCGAAAAGATGCAGAGAGCTTGGCCAAAGCCTTACTCTTGATTCCGGACTTACCCAAGGTCTCAATCACAGATAAGAAGCAGTGGTTAGCAAAGTTGACGAGGGCAAGAAAAAAACTGGTTAAGGATCTCAATGGCTATTTGAATCGACTACATATTGCTTTAACAGAAAGTTATGGTGTCGTTTATAAGAGTCTCTTCAAGATCCTTTTTGCTAAGAAAGCCCTTAAGTTTTTCGAGAATTATCCGACGATCAACGATAGTTTGTCTGATAGAGATGTGATGAGAAAACTAGGGGAAACGAAGTGGAATCTATTGAACCAAGCAGGAATGTGGGAAGATGATTTTTATCTGGAGACCTTAAGGACAGAGATAAAAGGCTTGATAGAAATCATAAGGTCCATTGACAGTACAAAATTAGCAATAGAAGACCAGATCCATGAAATAGCCGGTCAGGTTGAGGAAATGAAGATACTGAAGACTTTCCCAGGGATAGGAGGCATTGCAGGAGCAACTTTATTGAGCGAAATCGGAGATATAGACCGCTTTGGACAAGAAAGCTGTCTCTCAGCTTACTGTGGAGTAAGCCCTGTTATCTGGCAAAGTGGTGCTGGACGGACAAGGACAAAGCGGAGAAAAAGGTATAGCCGGCGGCTTAAAGGAATACTCTATTTTATATCTCTATCACAGATTAGAATAAATCCGGAATCGAAGGCCTACTATCAGCGAAAGAGGAAAGAAGGGAAAACTCACTGGCAGGCCATGAATGCCTTATCCCGGCAGCTCATAAAGATCATTTACTACATGCTGAAGAATAAGACACAGTACCAGAGAACTCCTCGAGCAAATTAATTATTGACATAGGATATTGTCACAGAAATCCTTGACTCTGTCACGGAAAAACACGAAG
>WVZK01000050.1 GCA_011772475.1 Candidatus Aminicenantota bacterium
CGGCCAACGGCTGAAACTGCGATCGTCTCTGGGTAGAATGCCGGGTATTCTATCAACCCGCTATCTTCTCCGTTGTTGCCGGCAGCGGCGACCATGGTTATTCCAGCTTGATAAGTTCTAATAATTGCCTCATGGAATGACTGATTTTCCTCAAGCGAGCCAAAACTCATGTTAATGACCTGAATCTGATTATCGATACACCAATCCAGGCCATCGATAATGTCAGAAAGCCACCCTACTCCTTTCTTGTTTAAAACCTTGACTGCGTACAAATGAATCTCAGGGCCGACTCCAATAACTCCAAAGTCATTATCTATCGCCGCAACTGTACCTGCTAAATGCGTGCCGTGACCGCCATCATCATCAGCGCTCTTATGCGGCTTAATGATGTTAATCCCTCCTTTTATGTTCCTCCAGAGGTCTGGATGATCAAAATCAATTCCTGTGTCCAGAATTGCTACTTTTATCATGGAGCCTGTAGTTGCCTCCCAAACCTCGTCAGCATAAATTCGTTGAATGCCCCAGGGGAGCTTTTCTGGCCATTTTGGAGGGGGATGAGGTCGTTTTTCCTTGGGTTCTGTTTTTTTTACAGCTGCATTTATGACTAAATCTTCGTCAATTCTTAAAACCTCACTTTTTCTTTTTAAAAGTTTATCTGTTCCTTGAGGCAGATAGACAGCGTGGCCATTAATTAGTTTCAAACGCTTAATCTTCTCTCCACCGAAATTCCTAAGCAATGCGTCCTGGTCAGCTTCTTGGCTATACCACTTCTTAAAGACTACAATTTTCCGGGGGTTATTTGAGGGGATTGCGTTACTCGACTGAGCAGAGAAAACCAAAATCAAAAGGAAGGCGAATATCTTGATTACCAAAGGCGATTCTCCTTTCACAATCCCCTCATTCAATGTCAATCTTTACATCCTGCCATGTGAATACAAGTAGTATGATACATGGTATCACTAAAAAATTTCTCTTCTCCTTGTGATCTTTGATTTTGCTTGGATGACTGTTTTTGTCTGCAGCTCTATCTTTTTGCCTCGGAGTTTTATTTATCCTTGTCTTGAGGCTTTTTCTGTGATGTTGAGTCTCCATTGCTCTTAGCTTTGGCCTTCTTTTTCCCTCTTACATCATAATCGTTGTCTTTATCTGGAACTATAGGTGTCCTAATTGATGAGCTGTAAAATAAAGCGAGGTCATATCCAAACGGAGACAAATTCCGGCCGATAAAAGAAAAAACAGCAGAAATCAAGGGAGAAGAATCTTTGGGATAATCAGAGGTTCTGGAAGAGGGCTTGGTTGCCGCATGTGTAGCTTCTGGGAAAGCCAAGAGAATTAAAGTCGCGCAGACCAAAATAGCCATGTTTTTCCTGAAGGAGCGTGTCCTTGCCCTAAACATAGCCTCCTCCTCAATTAAAATTCCTCCTTTTCCTTCACTTAAAGATAGTTGTCCTTCTCATTATTTTTGTCGTATAAATACCCAAAAAATTGGATAAAAATACGCTATTTAAAAAAATGTTATTTCCGCACTTCCTTTTATCTAATATAAATATGAGAAAATAGTACAAATATGTCAAGTCACACTCGACCATATCATAATGTTATCTCCAAAATAAGATTATGTATTTTACTGAAATTAAAAAAGTTATAAAAATGCTAAATTCAAGTTCCCCAGAGAATCTCATCTCTAAATTGAGCAAATTTGCATATTTTCTGAATAATTTATTGAAAATAAATAAATTAACTCACTCTACCATTAGAATCTATTTGACAAAAAAAACTGAAAAAAAATTGATTGAAAGCTGTTTTTTTACGGCTTTTGTGTAAAATATCGTAAAGTCAAATTTATGTGAGATTTACAAAACCTAATATTTTAGCTATCATATTTACAGCGCCGCTAAGGATTATGATGAAAATCATTCCTTACCTAACTAAATAACCTGTCCGGAAAAAGATAAATGAAAAATTTCACCAGACTGATTATAGTGACCCTGGTGTTTCTTCTCTCCCCTTGTCAAATTCTTTTATCCTTTCAAAACTATTCTTCTGTGGACCTGAGCTATGAATCAGAAGAAAAATATTCAGACTTGTTTAATCGTGGAGAAAATTTTAGGCTCCAAGGTGATTATGAAGAATCCTTCAAGTATTTTGAAAAATCATTGGATATAGCCCGAAAAAATAATGATAAGAAAGCAGAAATTGATTCACTGATCAAACTCGCCCTCCTTCATTGGAATACTGGATACGTTAGCAAATCCATTATAGCCTACCAAGAGGCTCTTTCTGTTGCCGAGAAAGCACAAATCGAGCAGAAAAAAAACGAAGTTTATGATTTCATCCAAATCTACGAATTCTACAAGGACGGCAGGGACGCTCGAGGAGAAGAAGATTATAAGAAATCCATAGAAAAATTCGAAAAAGCAATAGAACTGGCAAGAAAAATAGAAAGCCAGGAGCATGAATTGAAATGTCTCCACCAGCTGAGTTTTAATTATATGTCGCCGGATGAATTCGATACTTTTTTTTCCTTAAATTTAGATGCGCTGGAGATTGCCCGGAGAATAAGAAACAGGCATGAACAAGTAGCATGCCTGTTTAACATCGGTTATTACTACCGTAACAAAGACAATAACTATTCGCAGGCGTTGAAGCATTACGAAGAAGCCTTGGGTATCGCCAGAATTGTCAAAGACTATGAACGTGAATCAGAATGTTTGACGAACATCGGAGAAATTTACATTCAGTTGGGAAATTATGACAAAGCCCTGGAATACCAGAAGGATGTTTTAAAAATCGATAAAGATATTCTAAAAAAAGACACTTATGTTGCCAAAGACTTAATCAATATCGGTGTTACATATCGAAAAAAATATGCATTCCAATCTCAAGATAAAAATGACCTTGACAATGCTCTTGCCAATCATAAAGAAAGCCTAAGAATTGCAAAAAAAATTAAGGATTTGGAAACAGAAATAGAGGCCTTAACCAATATGGGTATGGCCTACATCGATTTAGAAAACTATCCTGAAGCTTTAAAATATTCTAAACTCGCCCTCAAAAAAGCAGAAATAGATCAGGATCTCGAAGAAATAGCTAATCTTTTAATCAACATCGCCAGAATCAACGCCCTGCAGGGAAATTACGATTTATCTCTTGAATACTTCCAACAAGCCATAGATACTGCTTCTCGTACTGCTAAAGAGAATATCCTCTGGGAAGCTTACTTTGAGATAGCGAATGCCTACATGGGAAAGGGTGCTTATGAAGAAGCTTTGGAGAACCTTAGAAAATCCATCTCCTTCATTGAAAATATCCGCTCCCGAATTCAACTGGAAGAGCTCAAGGCAAGCTACCTGGCTTCTGATAAAAGAATTGAAGCTTACCAAAATACTGTCAATTTATTATGTAAGCTCCACGATTCCGAGCCTGGAAAGCTTCATCATATCGAAGCTTTCGACTATTTAGAGAGGGCTAAAGCCAGAGCCTTTCTTGATAGGTTAGAGGTATCGAAAGTGAACATCTCACAAGGAGTTGATACCGATCTTCTCAGCCAGGAAGAAGATTTGATGAAAGAGATTTCCAGCCTAAACTTAAAACTCTTCACCCCTGGGCTTGGCAAGGAACAAGAAAAGAGTATCAACGAGCAGCTAAGGCTTAGCGAAGAGCAGGTGGAAGCCCTGAAGAGAAAAATAAGATTGTCAAGTCCCGCTTATGCAGATTTAAAATACCCCCAAATTATCACGCTCGAGCAAGCACAGAAACAAATGCTCGATAACAAGACCGCCTTCTTAGAATACTCCCTTGGCAAAGAAAATTCTTATGCATTTGTAATCACCAAAAGAAAGTTCAAGATTTTCCCTCTTCCTCCGGCAAAAAAGATCAAGGAGCAGGTTTCAGAATACTTAAAGGCCATTACAGATAAAGAAAACCATGATTTCAGTCTGGGATACGAGCTTTTTACTAATCTAATTCCTCAGGATTTAGATAAAGATATCAAAAAATTGATTATCATTCCAGACGACATCCTTCACTACATCCCTTTTGAAACGCTCATTTCCCAAAAAGATAAAAAAAGATGGCTGATTGAGGATTATAAAATTGCTTACACGCCTTCGATATCTTCGTTAAGAGAAATAATCCAGCATAAAAAACTAAGCGATATAAAACCGAAGAAAGACCTTCTTGCTTTTGGCGATCCCTTTTTTGGCTCTGATGAAGAAGTGGCCAGCGCAAGGGACAGCTCACAGACAATCCGCCCCGGTGGGGCTTTTAATGTTTCCAGGCTCGAGTTCAGCGGCATGGAGGTTGAAAGGATAGCTTCTCTTTTTAAGAAAGCAAGAATAGATGTTTTTAAAAGAAAAGAGGCATCAGAGAAGAAGCTTAAAGGCCTTAACCTCAAGGATTATAAAATCCTCCACTTGGCCACACACTGTCTTATAGACGATAAAAAACCAGACAGATCTTCAGTCGTTTTATCGATAGGAAACGCCCAGGAAGAGGATGAAATTCTTCAAATGCGAGAGGTATTCAATCTCAAACTTAGCTCTGATTTGGTTACGCTATCTTCTTGCCAAACAGGACTCGGAGAATTTATTAGAGGCGAGGGAATAGATGGTTTAAGCAGAGCCTTCTTCTATGCTGGAGCTTCCTCTGCCCTTATCAGTTTATGGGCGGTTCATGATCAGGCAACATCTCAATTTATGGAAAGATGCTATTTCCACCTTCGCTCTTCGAACTCAATCATGGATTCTTTACAAAAAACCAAGCAGGAGATGATAAACTCTGATATACTTTCTCATCCCTATTACTGGGCTGGATTCATAATCACGGGAAATTCTGACAAGGTTATTTATCCTTCTACCACAAAAAGGATTGTTCTCATCATTTTTCTTTTCTGCCTGGTGGTAGGAGTAAGCTTTCTGGTAATTTTTAAGAAGTTATTTAGGTCCTCCCCTTCTCTCTAAAAAACGGAAGGCAACCGCACTATTAAATTTAAATCTAGATTTTTACCAAGCGTTCTCCTTGAAAGGCAAAGGGTACGCGCGTGCTCTTGTAGAAATTTACTATCTTATTATCCGAATCAATATTCATCCGGCCTCCTGCTGTTGGAGAGATCTTTTTTTTGAAGTTGGCATCGAGGTCACCCTTTAAGGCCCGACCGAGGTGCACCTCGTATTTGCTCGCGTACCACGTACTCAACACAAGGTAGCGACCCTTTAATTTGGTCTTCCAAATCCTAGGTTTGTTCGCCTTCAGTTGTGCCAACATCTCAGATAACGGATTCCAGAGCCAGAGATTTTCATCGGTGAAAATGCGCTGATCGACGGCGCTGATTCTAAAATCGACGAAGCGATTATACTCGAGCCCACCACCGATCGTAAGGAAGGGAAGTTTAAGATTGCCACCTGCACCGACTTGCCTGCTACCTTCAATAACTTCAGGCATATCTGCTTCTACTAGCTCTGTTTGCCAAGACAAGTTGGGAACTTTGAGATGCTTTTTGAGTTTATCGTACTCCCTAAATGCGTCACCTTTCCGCTTAAGGATTAAGCCCGGTAAGTATCTTTCATTTGCAAAAAGGAGTAAATATAGTCCGTGTCTTTTCAGATACTGAGGAAACCTAATTGTTGCCATTTTGCTACCTCCAGGATCTTCTATAATCGGATAGGGCTTTGGCACCCATCAAAACAAGTAATAAAGGAAATTATTGGCTCTTTAATGCAGCCAACCTTTTCTTAGCATCCTCAACTTCTGGAAAACCAGGATCAGCATCTTTCCAGAGTTCGAGGAATTTTTCATACTGCTCGACGGCTTTTCCCTTCAGGCCTTTTTCCTCATACAACTTGGCTAGCCTATAATGATATTTAGGATGAATAAGAAATAGCTCCTGACTTTTTGGATCAAAAGTAATGAGCCGCTCGTATTCAGCAATGGCTTTGTCTATATCTCCCTTTTCCAGGTAAGCTCGGGCTAATACATCCTTAGGAGAGGGGAGGTTAAGGCGGAGAAAAACCAAAATGTGCATCCCGGGAGGTGTTACAAAAGATGATGCTTCCTCGCAGACCTTTATGGCCTTTTCAAACGAGCCTTCGGCAAGCAGCGCTTCCGCTGAGATTAAGCTGTAATGGAATATTGTCCAAACTTTAAAGCCATGGTTTACTTTAAGCAAAGTGGAGCTCGCTTCAGCAAGCCTGGACATCGCGGATTCATCTCGTCCTTGGTTCAAGTCCACTAATCCAATATCCAAGTCGCGCAATACTGTAAGAAATGGTTTGGATGCTGGATTGTTTTTAATAAGATAATCATACCAATTATTAAAGCATTTCCTGGTGAGCTCATATTCTTCTCTTTCAAAATGAATCCATCCTTTTACCCACTCTGCATAGCCTTTCCAATACTTATTTCCTCCCTCTTCCGCGAGGTCTGATGCCAAGCTAAGGTCGCTAAGGGACCTGTCAAGTCTTCCCAGAAGGTAATGATAGAAGCCTCTCCATACAAGCCCTTCTGCTTTTGTACCTGGAGACGGGGCTAAGGCAATATATTTGTCGAACCATCTCGTTGCCTCAGCGTACTCTTCCTTTAAAGCATGTATATATCCGATGGACCAGGCGGGCATAAAAAAATCAGGCTTTATTTCCAAGGCTTCTTTGTATTTTGCTATCGCCTCCTCAATCTTTCCCATTCGGAAATATAGTTCGGCCATGGAGTCGATTGGATTAGCATCCCCTGGGGAAACAGATGCATACCTCTTAAAATATTCGATTGCCTTTTCAAAATCCCCTATTTCTACATAGGTGTAAGCAATTTGATTTAGGACATATCCATAGTTGGGATCAAGCTTCAACGCTTCCTTATACTCTTCGATTGCCTGGTCGAACATGTTTTTGCCAAGGTAATAAAGACCTAAATCAGCGTGGACTGGCTTCTCTTTGGGATATTTTTTGGCCATCTGTTTGAGGATACGAAATCTTTTTTCTGGGTCTCTCTCAATAGTACTGGCATAGTATGCTTCTATATAAAGCTTCTCTTTATCCGTTGCTTTTGATGAAAATTTCTTAGCTTTCTCGTAGGCTTCGTTTCTTGCCTTTGTATTCCCTAATTCGCCGTATGCCCAGGCAAGGTGGAGGTAGGCTACTGCAAATGTTGGGTCGAGCTCTACGGCCTTCTCCAGAAATTGTCGGCTGCTATCATAATAGAATTTATCATAATCATCTCTTCCTCTTAAAAAATAATTGTAGGCATCCATTGAAGTGGTTGTTACTTCAGCTATCTGCACTTTCGCAGGCTCAATTTCTTGCTTGGCTATGCCAACACCTTCAGAGATCTCTTTGCTCAGCTCATCAATTTGTGTTTGTAGAATGCTGTCAACCCCTTCTCCCCTTGAGCTTGCACTCTTCAATAGCCTTTTTGTCTCCACGTCCAAAACCTTAACATCTGTAGCGAATATATTCTCAGCTTTGATAAAACTGCCCAAGACAATGGCTTCGACGCCTTCCCGGCGACACAGCTTGAAGCCTAAATCCGTGTCAACAGTCTCCGCATCCTTCTTTCCTATTTGTTTGAGGAGGTCGCGCATCCTCTCCCAGGTGACCACATAAAGATCTCCAGTCTGCTCAAGGCTGGTGATTAAAAGATTAGGAATGGCCTTTTGTAGATAGTCATAAGCTTTGTCTCCCGTCTGGTTTTCAAAGCTTATAACCGCTATTGAGTTCTCAATCTTTGGAGCAAGCACTGCTTCCTTTTGGGAAAGAAGCTGCCAGATTACTAGTGCTACAATTATAAGAGCCACGACAACTAAAGCAGGGATAAAGAGCTTCTTCAGGCCAAATGTTACTGTTATCTCCCTTGATGTGAGAGGCTTTCTCTTAGAAACAACTCTCTCTGTGGTTGGAATGCCCCTCTCTATATTGGTTAGTTCAGAACGCAACTCACCCGCACTCTGATATCTTTTTTCTTTATCTTTTTCCATGCATTTCAGTATCACAAGGCTAAGATCTTCATGAAGCTGAGCATTGAGCTCCCGAGGATCCTTAGGTGTCTCGCTCTTGTGTTTCACACCGATAGTGAAAGGGGTGTCTCCTTCGAAAGGCACATGCCCTGTGACCATCTCATAAAGAATGGCTCCTAAGGAATATATGTCAGAGCGCTGGTCTGCTTCTTTCCCGTCTACCTGCTCAGGACTCATGTACTCTGGTGTCCCGATCATCACTCCAGAAGCAGTTATCCCCTTTGCCTTTAGGGAGCGGGCAATGCCAAAATCCATGATTCGGGCATTCCCTTCCTCATCAACCATGACGTTCTGAGGCTTTAAATCCCGATGGACAACTCCCAACCTATGTGCTTCGGACAATCCTTCACATACCTGCTTGGCTATTAAAATTGCTTGTCCCGGACTTAATTGCCCCATCTTTCTAATCAACTTCTTCAGATCCTCTCCAGACACATACTCCATGGTGATGTAATAGGTGCCTTCCTCTTTATTAAGGTCATACATGCGGCAGACATTCTTATGGGCAATATCGCGAGCCGTTTTCAGCTCGTTCCTGAAGCGCTCGATGGTTTTTTTATCAGAAGCCACTTCAGGCTTGATGAGTTTTAAGGCTACTTTCCCCTTTATTTCTTTATCTGTAGCTTTATAGACCTTGCCCATGCCCCCTTTACCCAGTTCTTCGATAATCTGGTATCGGCCAGCAAAGGTGGAGCCTGTGGTTAGCTCTTCTTTGGGTGTTTCGAGGGTTTCGGTGTGAGAGACAGAGACTTCCTCTGAGGAAGGAAGTGGACCTGCACACTCTTTGCAGTATTTGGAATCAGAAGGATTTTCAGTGTCGCATTCAGGGCATTTAACAGACATTTCTATCCCTTTTATTTTTCTTGGCAAAAGAATATCAATTTACAGGATTAGAGTCAAATTGAAATATCATTCAGCTTTTTGGTAGAATGAATCTTGCTAATTGAGGAGGTGAAGATGTCGAAAAGATATTTTTGCGCTTTTGGATTACTTTTTGTATTGGTTATTTCATTATGCTTTCCTGAAAGCACACAAGAAGCCAAGAAGGAACAGCAAGAAATGATGGAAGCTTACATGAAATTTATGGTAGTAACTGAAAATCATGCCTTTTTCAAGAACTTTGTCGGGGAATGGGACGTCCAGACTACAGCCTGGATGCAGCCTGGAGCAGAGCCAGTTACAGCCAAAAATACATCCAAAGCCGATCTGATTTTAGGTGGACGCTTCCTGAAGACTAAATTTAAAGGCAACATGTTCGGACAGCCATTCGAAGGTCTCCAGATTGTAGGCTATGACAACGCACAAAAAAAATATATTAGCTTCTGGATTGATAACTCGAGCACGGGTTTCTTTCTTATGTCCGGTACCCGAGATGAGTCAGGGAAAGTATTGACAGATACCGGTGAATGGCCTGATCCTCTAACAGGAGAGATTATAAAAACCCGGGCAGTTACAAAAGTGATCAGTAAAGATGAATTCATTTATGAACTTTACATGACCGGACCCGATGGCATAGAATTTAGGTCGATGGAGAATCAATACAAACGAAAAAAGTAAATATTAGCTATAAGTATAAGTAAATTGCAGCTTATCCCCTTTTCTTTTATAGGTTCAATAATCAAGTAATAATAGAGATTATTGGCTCTTTAGAGCAGCCAGCCTCTTCTTAGCATCTTCAACTTCGGGAAAACCAGAGTCAGCGTCTTTCCAGAGTTCGAGGAATTTCTCGTAATGCTCAATGGCCTTGCCTTTCCAGCCTTTCTGCTCATATATTTTTCCTAGCTCATAGTAACTCCGAGCATAAACGTCACCAAAACTAGACCGACCCGAGCTCGAAGATACGATCCTTTCATACTCTGCCTGGGCTTTATCAATGTTTCCCGAAGCATAATAAGCCCTTGCCAATGATTCAACATGACCAGCGCTTTTATCGTGTGGATCTGAGGTCTGCAGAGATAAGGCTTGCTTAAAGCTTTCGATAGCGCTGGCAAAATCCTTCTTTTTAAGCTCGACCATTCCTACGAGATGATGGAAAAAATGCATACGGTTTGGATTGTGGGAATCCTGGATCAAAACTCTCAGCCCCTCTGCTGTTTTCAGGGCTTCGTCCAGGGCATTCATGCGGACATAGGTTAAGCCCTTTAAGTGTAATGCTCGCCTTTGTCTGCCCGAATCCTCTGCTTTTAAAGCAAAGTCTATAGCATTATCACAATCTTTCAGAGCTTCTTGAAGATTACTTGCTTTTAGATCAATATAAGCGGATCTAAGATAACATTGAGAAATGGGCCAATTCGCACCATATTTCTTACATAGATCGATATATGGCCCGAACATGTCTTTTGATCCCTTAAACTTCCCCTGTAAAATATTGAGATTTGCCATGCCCATCAAACCCAAATAAATGGCCTGGGGCTCTTTTTGCTTCAGAAGCCATTGATAATCTTCGGCAGCTTTAACCATATTATCTGTATAAAAATGAATCAATGCTCTTCGATTAATAATTTGTCTACCTATCAGCTCCGTGCTTTTAGCCGGCTCCAGGGCAAGAGCTTTTTCTATTTCTGCTAGGGCAATCTCATATTTCCCCGCCATTCGATAATGAAGAGATAGATTCGCATGAGCGATGGGCTTATCCGGATACTTTTGAATGGCTTCTTCGAGGACTTCTCTAGCTTTGTCATAAGATCCCACCTGTCGATAAACACTTGCCAGATTACCATAACCGAGTAAAGTAATATTACCGCTTTTCCTTGTTGTTTCATAATGTTCAATAGCTTTCTGTTTTTCTCCTATAGCCGAATACCTGACTGCAATATTATGATTTCCGGTATAATTATCAGGATACAGCTCCAGTAATTTTTTATATGCTTCGATCGACTTATCATAAGTCTTCTCAGAAATCCCGTAAAAATCTCCTCCAATCAAGTAGCGCTCTTTTGCAGGAAGCCTATGCGAAAGTTCTAAGGCTTTCTGCATGTATTCTTTTCTTTTAGGCCTGAACCCAATATTGCCGTAACTCTGAGCCAAGGATCTGTAGGCCATGGCAAAATCGGGATCGACATCAACTGCCTTTTCTATTAGTTCAATGCTCCGCTTATAATCAAATGTTCCGTGATATTTTCTACCTTCGATGTAATATTTCAATGCCTCTGGCGAGGAAGTGGTGATTTTCTCGACCTCCTCATCAATATCACCAGCAATCTCTTCTGCAGAAAGCTCAAAGTGTGCCTTAACCTTCCTAGTCAGCTCATCCACCATGGAGAGAAAACTCTCTTCGCCTCTCCCTTCAATACGATCGGATCCTACAGACTCCATCGTAGCGGCTTCCTGAAGGATAGCATCGATTCTGTACTGTTCGCCTGCCTTAGTGAAACCTCCCCGTAGAATATGGGTGGAGCCTCCGCGCGCAGCAACTTCTTTTAAGACTTTTGATGAGAAGCTTTTTGCCTCAATCTGGTTCAGGGAGCTAAGAATATCTAGGAGCTTGTCGCTGCTTAAAACGCGGATGTATTTTGATTGGGTTAAGTCTGCAATCAGAAGCTCACAGAGTGCTTTCCGCCAATGATCTAAGCTTTCATCACCAGAGTTATTTTCAAAGTAAACGATGGCAAGAGAGGGCTTATCTGAGGGGGCAGGCAGGGGCTGCTTTCGGGGGATAAACCTCCAGATAATCAATCCAATTATGGCCACAGCGATAACTACTACTGCAGGGATAAAAAGCTTTCTTATGCTGAACTTTACTGTTATTTCCCTTGAGGTTATGGGCCTCTTTTCGGGAACAATCCTTTCTGTTGTGGGCATGCCTTTTTCTATATTCAGAAGTTCAGATCTTACTTCTCCTGCACTCTGATACCTCTTTTCTTTGTCTTTTTCCAGGCATCTCATTATCACTCGGCTGAGGTCTTCTGCGAGTTGAGCGTTTATTTGCCTTGGATCTGGAGGCGCCTCACTCTTATGTTTCATGGCAATGCCCAAAGGCGTCTCTCCCTCAAAAGGAACTCGCCCCGTCACCATCTCGTACAGGATGACTCCTAAAGAGTAGATATCTGAGCGTTGGTCTACTTCTTTTACTTCAGCTTGCTCGGGTGACATATACTCTGGTGTCCCGACCATCACTCCAGCCCCTGTAAGGCCCTTACCCTTAACAGTCCGAGCTATGCCAAAATCCATGATGCGGGCATTCCCATCCTCATCAACCATGATATTCTGGGGCTTTAGATCACGATGGACGACTCTCAAGCGGTGAGCTTCTGCTAATCCCTCGCAGACCTGCCTGGCCATGAAAATCGTTTTCCCGGCACTGAATTGCCCAACTTTTTTGATCAATCTCTTCAAATCTTCCCCAGGAACATACTCCATTGTGATGTAGTGAGTCCCCTTCTCCTCACCAAGGTCATACATCCTGCACACGTTCCTGTGGGCGATCTTGCGGGCCATTTTCAACTCATTGCTGAAGCGTTCTATAGTCTTCTTATCTGAAGCCACGTCAGGTTTTATGAGTTTTAGGGCGACTTCTTCCTTAATCTTCTTATCTTCCACTCTGTAAACTCTACCCATACCTCCTTTTCCCAGCTCTTCTATAATCTCGTACCTTGATGCAAAAACGGTTCCTCTGGTTAGTTCTTCGGTTGGTGTTTCGATAGTTTTGGTGATAGAGACTTGAGGTTCCTCAGAAGAAGGAAGCGGAGTAGCGCACTCCTTGCAGTACTTGGAATCAGAAGGATTGTCGCTCTGACATTCGGGGCATTTTATCATCAATGATATCCCTCGAAGCAAATGCGGTATTAAAGCGATAATAGGATAATAATTAAAAAGAGTGGTGTCAAATTATTTCTCTGGGAATCCAGACTGTCATCTGCCCTATTCCGCGGTGCGACCAGGCATAATAGGGAATGGCGATCAAACCAGGAACATCAGCTTTGGGCGAACTTTTTAATATGTTTATTCCTCCTAAAAGGTCAGGTTTGAATTCAACCTCGAGTTTTATATCATCAGGCAAATGTCGATTAAGTACTCCACCTTTGTTATCCGCTTCCTCAAAGCAATAAACAAGAGGTCCGCGCTGTAAGGCTACCTTTCCTAAGGCATCCTTTACGTTTTTATTGGCAACAATTCTCTGAACAGGCATGGGTAGGATTAGCTCGATAATATCTCCTTTTTTCCAACGGCGGCGGATGCGGGCAAAGCCCTTTTCCGTTTCAATTTCTTGTGTTTCTGAATTGACTTTTAGATTTATATTCTCTTTGCTTTGATTCAGGAATGAATACAGATCGCTCGGCACTGGCTCATTCCGGGCCCAGCCAGGAATGCGGATATGCACTGCAAATTCAGTCTCTTTCTCAGGCTCTATCATAATCTTTATGTTCCCATCCCACGGATAGCTTGTCTGTTGACTTACATATACTGAATTTTTTCCAACTTTGATGGTTCCCTTACTCCCCACAAAAAGATTCACATAAAGAGTATCATCCTTGTGGGCATAGACATAGCCAGGAAAGGAGGGCAGGAAGCGAGCAAAGTTAACCGGGCAGCAGGCGCAGTCAAACCATGGTTTTCGTGTTGCTTCTCCCTGATTAAATTTGTATTTTCCGTCTGACTCCAGCGGATTAGGATAGAAGAAGAGGTCACCGCTAAACGATATTCCAGAGAGAAGACCGTTATATATTGTACGTTCTAAGACATCGATGTATCTGGCGTCGCCATGGAGAAGAAAAAGGCGGTGGTTCCAGAAAATATTGCCGATGGCTGCACAGCTTTCGTTATAAGCTGTGGCATTGGGCAGCTCGTAATCATCTCCAAAAGCCTCCCCCTCATGGCGGGAGCCGATTCCGCCCGTCACATACAGCTTCTTTGAAACTACATTTTCCCATATGCGGTCAATAGACTTGATATATGCCTTATCTCCCGTGAGCGCTGCGACATCAGCCATGCCCGAATACATGTAAGTGGCTCGGACAGCATGACCGACTGCTTCGTTCTGCTCGACGACCGGTTTGTGGGCCTGGAGATACCAATCCTGATTATAGATAGAAAACTCAGATGAGTCAGAAAACATTTTCTTATGTTTCTCTGGCCCGCGCTGATCAAGGAAAAACTTGGCCAGTTTCAGGTATTTTTCGTCCCCGATTACCCGGTAAAGTTTGGCCAGCCCGATCTCTATCTCCTGGTGACCTGGAAATCCCCGCCTTTTTCCTGGTCCAAACACCTCTGCAATAAAATCAGCGTTTTTTAGGGCCACATGCAGGAAATTGCGCTTTCCTGTCGCTTGATAATAGGCCACTGCTGCCTCGTACATGTGCCCGACATTGTAGAGCTCATGGCTTGATCCTAGGTTTGACCACCGTTCCTCACCTGCGCCAGGAGCAGGATTCTCAGGATCAATGGTACGTGTAGTAAATAGATAGCCGTCTTCTTCCTGGGCAGCCGCAACTTTGGCGATCAGATCATCCATATATTTCTCAAGTTCCGCATCCCGGTGAAGACTTAGCGAATAAGCCGCTCCTTCCATTATTTTAAAGACATCTGAATCATTATATCTCCGGCCTTCAAATTTGCCCGGAATCAAACCACCGGCTTTGCCGAAATTAGCAATGCGTCCGGTCTCTTCGCTTTTTTTAAAAGCAAAAGGGATTGTAACTTTACGATTGGTTTCCATGCGCGGCAGCCAGAACGAGTCATTAATCTGCACTTCTGTGAATGCGACCGGTTTTAGGGGATAATCTTTATGTGCGATTTTCGTGTAAACTAGACTCAAAACACAAAATGCCAAAAGAAGAACAAGAAAGGTCTTAAATTTCATTCTCCCCTCCTCCTATATTTTGTATGAGCCTTGCTATGGGGGGATATTAATTCACCTTTTTTTCTTCAGGTATTTTAAGATTTATATACGGGGAAAGGATGAATGTCAAATAAAAATAGTGGGATAGAGAAACAATTACTTCCTTCTCCAGCTCTGCAGTTTAGCGCTTTATGTGGTTGTTAGCTTTTGCGGGCATAGATCAGCTTGTACAAGGCTGGGACAACGACAAGAGTCAAGACCGTAGCAAAAGATAGCCCAAAGATTATGGTCATAACCAGGGGATTCCAAAAAACAGGGCTGTCGCCGCCGAAGTAGATCTGCGGCCTCAATTCAGTAAATAGAGTTATGAAATTTATGTTTATGCCAACAGCAAGAGGTGCAAGCCCCAGTATGGTGGAAAGAGCTGTCAAAAGGACAGGAGTTAAACGCGTAGCACCAGCACGGACTATGGCTTCAATTTTTTCCATGCCGCTGTCAATAAGCTTATCCGTGTAGTCAACGATAATGATCGCATTTTTGACAACAATACCGGCAACCGCGATAATCCCCATGCCCGTCATCACGACTGAGATGTCCATACGAAATACAGCAAATCCCAGGAAGACCCCTGTCAAACTTAATACAATCTGAAGGATGATGATGAGCGGCTTAGATATAGAATTAAACTGACCGACCAGTATGATTAAAATCAGAGCCGAAGCGATGAAAAAGGCTCTGACCATGAAACTTCCGACCTCGGCCTGAAAATCCTGTTCACCGGTGAATTTGACAGAATAGCCGTCTTTCAATTCGAATCTATGAAGCTGGCGGTTTATCTGGCGAATAATCTCGTTGGCGTTGTACCCGAAGAGCACGTTGGAAAACAGGGTTATAACTCGCCTGTTATCCAGCCTAGTGACTCCGCCGTAGCTTGTTCGGTTGGTCACATGGGCAAAGGAAGAAATCGGAATTCTATTCGGCCCATTCTGCCCGCCGGAAACTACAATCTCCTGACTGAGCAAGACGTCTACGTCATTCCGATATTTTTCGTCCAACCGGACCATGACCGGATACTCCTCCTCTCCTTCTTTGAACTTGGAGACCTCTGTGCCATATATAGCAGTGCGCAGGACCATCCCCACCTGAGCAGTGGAAATACCCAGCCTGTTTGCCTTCTCTCTGTCAATATTGAGGATTAGCTCCGGCTTGCTGACTTCCATGCTGGACTTCAGCTCCTCAATTCCCCGAACGTTTAATGATTGAATGAATTCTTCAAGTCTATAAGTTATATCAATCAGTTCATCAATATCATCCCCGCTGATTTCCATGTTGATCGGATAACCGGTAGGAGGTCCCATCATTTCAGAGTCAATACGGATTTGAGCTCCTGCTATTCCAGTCAATTCCTTGCGCAGCTTCGTGAGATATTCTCTAGTAGATACCCCAGTCCTGTATTTATATTCCACAAAAGAGATGGTTACCTTGGCCAGTTTATCCTGAGAAAATCGCTCAAAAAGCCCAGCTCCTGCGTTTGATGCCACGTTGGAGACTATAGATTCCACATCAGGATTGTTGTAACCGATGACATTGTAAATCCTCTCTTCAACCTGCTTGCAGATGTTATTCGTAACATCGATATGGGTGCCTTCGGGCATAGTGATGTATACCTGGAGACTGTTTGGGTCACCACTGGGGAAAAACACGACCCTTGGCATTCTAATACCCAAAAGGATAAAAGAAAGGAAGAGGAGACCGACAATCCCAACGATGACCGCGTACGGGCGCTTTCCCCCAAGGAGAAAAGTCAGAGTTCTCCTGTATCCATCCTTCATCCGAGGAATAACATAACTCTGGAACTTGGCGATCAGGAAATGTATGACATACCTGGACAGAAAATAGATAATGACTCCGAAAGCCAATAGGTTGGCCAGAAACAGCTTTCCTGTCACATAAAATAACACAGCCAGGACAACAGCCGCCGCTATCAGCAGAATATTTTTAGAGTTAAGCTTCGTGCGGGCTTTCTTTTTTCCTTGACCGGAGGATCTCTTCATAAATGAGACGGCAAAAACAGGATTTATCATGTAAGCAACCAGCATGGAAGCTGTAAGTGTAATGATAACAGTATAAGGTATAAACGACATGAATTTTCCAGGAATTCCCGGCATAAAAATAAGGGTAAAGAAAGGTGCCATAGTGGTCAGTGTACCTGTGAAGACAGCTACGGCAACTTCTCCCGTTCCTCGTCTGGCAGCAGCCGAGATGGAGAGATCAGGAGTGGTTGTGAAATGGCGGTAGACGTTTTCCACGACCACGATTGAGTTATCCACAACGATCCCTAAGACAAGGATGAAGGACATCAGAACAACCATGTTCATGGTGAAGCCAATGACAGGAATAAGAATAAAAGCGATGACGATGGACATCGGGATGGCAATCCCCACAAACAGGGCGTTTGTTTCCCCCATGAAAAACATGAGGACAAAGACGACTACGATAAATCCGAGGATCACAGTATTGAATAGGTCACTTATGGTGTTTTTCGTCTGAGTGCTGCTGTCCCCTGTCATGGTGATAATCAGGTTCTCGGGCGCAGTCTTGCGGTATTCATCCACAATAACATTAATCTTATCGACAGCATAGATAAGGTTTTTTCCGCTTTTCTTAATGACATTGAGAGTCACAACATCCTGCCTGCTCAAGCGGGAGTAACTCCCTCTGTCAGCGTAACCGTCAACTACTTCGGCAATCTCTCTTAAGTAAACGCCTTTTTTAAGCTGAATATTCTTAATCTGGTCAATGTTGCGGAATTCACCGACTACACGCAGGTTTCTCCGAATGCCATCCGTATCAACTTGTCCTCCCGAAATAGTTAAGTTCTCAGAAGCAATGGCATTTTGAATCGTGAAAAAAGATAGGTCTGCAGCCTGCATTTTATACAAGTCGACATTGATTTGGATTTCCCTGTCTAGTGCCCCGACAATATCTGCCCTTGTTATCTCCTCCAAGCCCTCGATTTCATCCTGAAGGTCTTCGGCGATTTTCTTCAGCTTTACCAATCCAAGATCACCCGAAAGGTTGATGAACAAGATCGGAATCTCGGAGAGATCGATTCTAGTGACCTCTGGTTCTTCGAAGAGGTCGGAGGGAAGCTCTCCTCGGGCATCATCGACTGCCTGCCTGACATCGAGATAGGCCTGCATCTCATCAGCAGTCAGCTCAAATTCTATGAAAATAGAGGAAAAGTCCTGGATCGAGTTGCTGCTGATGTGCTTAACACCGTCGATTCCCTTAAGATGCTTTTCTATGGGCCGGGTGAATAGGTTTTCCATATCAGCCGGCGATGTTCCTGGATGGATAGTACTCACCATGAAATAAGGGAAAACTATTTCCGGAAATCTTTCCTTGGGAGTCGCGTCATACTGCATAAACCCGAATATCACCAGAATCACGGTGAATATATATATGGTAGTCTTGTTGGCAACTGATAGGTTAGTTAATTTAAATTCTCTTTTTTTCATTTTCAGTCCACTTTATTATTTAATTGAGGTACTCCTTTAAGAAATTCATTCTGAACCTGAAACCACGGCCAGCTTTTGGCCATCAGCCAGATTTTGATACCCGAATGTCACCACATACTCTCCTTCCTGAAGCCCGGATGAGATCTCGGCTCTGTCGATATAGCTATTGCCGGTCTTAACCTCTCTTCGTCGAGCAATCCATTCCCCGTTTATCTGCTCGGCCACAAAAACGAATTGTTCTTGCCCCGTCTCTTGGACGATGTTCAGCGGTACAATCAAGGCCTCTTCGTTTGTGTAATCATTGATCGTCAAGACAGACAGCATATTCGGCTTGATCCCAGTTTCGGATTTGGGGATTTTCATCTCGACCTGGAAGGTACGGTTTTGGGAATCAATGACCTGAGAAACAGCATTGATCCTCAGGTCGAACTCTCTCCCGATTACAGGTATCTTCACATGAACAAGGTCATTTTTTTTAATGCGCGAAATGTATGCCTCTGAAAGGCCTACTTTTATTTTAAGATTGGAAAGCTGCACTACCCTAATAGCGCCCATCCCTGCAACCACCATCTCGCCTTCTTTAATCAGCACTTCATCCACTGTTCCTGACAAAGGAGTAAAAATCTTCGTCAGCTTGTATTGCTCCTTTAAAGTCGCCAATCTCTTTTCCAGGCCTTCTTTAGTATTCTTGGCCTGCAGAAACTCAATCTCACTCCCGATATTCTTGTCCCAGAGCCTCTTCTGTCTTTCATAAATCGTCTCTGCCAGCCTTAATCCATTCTCCACTTCAGCTATACTGCTTTCCAAGATAGAACCGTCCAGCTCGGCCAGAAGCTTTCCCTTGGTAACTTTATCGCCGGCATTGACGTGTATCTTTTTCACAATTCCTGAAGACTGGGGCGCGATCAAGACGTTGTTGTCCGACTCAACCGTGCCCTGCACCTGGATAAAATGTTGAAAGCGCCCCTTTTCCACCTTTGATATTCTCACATTCATAAGCTTCTCTTGCTTTGCACCCGGCCTGGCTTTTTGGGCGATCTCCTGTTTCAACACTTCGATCTCTTCATTTAAGGCATCCCTCTGCCTTTCCAACCGCGCCAGCTTCCCCTCATCATTCCGGGGACCGCAGGCGACAAGAATTAGTCCAATCCCTAATAGAACCAAGTATTTTCTGTATTTCATTATCAATCACCCTTTGTTTGAATAGTCTGATAATTATTATTAAGCCTGTCCAGCTTATTCTTTGCTGTCAGGAGCCCGGACAAGGCTTGAATGAATTCGGACTGAGCCATCAGGTATTTATCATGCGCCTGGGTTAGATCCATACTGGATGCGACTCCTTCGTTGTATTTGATCAAGGTAACGTCGTATACCCTTTGGGCTAGTCCCATATTTTCTTTCGTATTCAAATAATTCTCATGGGCTGAATCCAGGGCTGATTTGAGACTGGCCGCTTCCACTGTCAAACCCTGCGACGCCTGAATCCTAGCAGTCCGGGCCTGTTTCAGGGCGATTGAAGCCTGAGCCACTTTAGCTCTCTGGTAACCGCTGGTGAATACCGGAATATTAACATTAACTCCCAGAACCTGAGTACGGAACCATTTTTCTTCGAAGTTTAAAAAATTGAATGCATCACGGAAAGCATTCCACTGGAAGGAATAAAAGGCCGATACCGTAGGAAAATACTTAGATTTTTCGTTCTTCAAAGCCATTTCTGAAAACCTCTCCTGTGTTTTAAGCAATTTGTACTCGATATTCTGTTCTAGGTCAAACTCGGTATTTACTGCCTTCGAGATGTCTATCTGTTGAAGAACGTCTTCCAGTTTGTCTGTAAGGACAATCTGTGCACCCAAATCCAACCCCATCTGAAACTTTAGGAGCTTGTAGGCAACTTCTTTCTGTCTGACAACCGCCTGCAGGCTGTTCTTTAATTTTGTTACTGATATCTGGACAAGATCAGCATCCGTTTCAGCGACAAAGCCTTCTTTGTATCTCTCTCTTATCTCATATTGGGTTCTCTCCAGATTGGCCAGGTTCGAACTCAGGATTCTTCTACTCTCTTCGGATACCAGGATTAAATAATAGGTGTCGGTAACCGTCTCCAGGATATCCAATTGTGTCCTCGCATGATTCTGGTCTGCCAGTTGACGAAATACTTTTGATGTTTTGAGGCCAACGAAATAACTGCCGCTAAATACAAGCTGACTTAATGTAAAGCCAGCAGTGGCATTGTGCCTTGTGCCAAACTGGACAGGTATCTTTTCTTCAAATTCTCCCTCGAAGATGTTCGGGATTACCACGGTTGCCAACTCAAGATTGTTCATGTAGTCAATCGTGGAACTAAGCCGAGGGAATCCTGAAGAAACCGTCTCCCGCACCTTCTTCTTAGCAGCCAAGATGTCCATCTGGGATCTTATGATGTCATAACTGTTTTCAATGGCAAACTCCTGGGCAGACAGAAGGCTGAATCCTTGCACTTCAGCACTCTGGGCATGGATGGGGTTGGAAAAAACCCCCATTGCCATTACCAACATGACTGCAGTTAATAGATGGCACAGCGCTTTTTGATTAAACCTCTTTTGATTAAATTTCGATTTCATTCTTTTTGGCATGATTTTTTCCTTTTGTATACCTGAATGATTTTTAGGAAACCGGTTTTTCTGATGACAATTTATACTCTTCTCGACCTTTGATTCGATTTCCAATAAAACCTTTGCTGTTAGAATTAAGCTCAATAATCGGATTTTGGTGGGAGAGAGAGGCTCAGCAGCCCAAACCCAATCATAATTTAAAAACTTAACGTTTATAGATTACTGCATATGAGCGCTATTCTCTGCCTGCCCAACCACTATTTCGGCATTGAACTCCTTCACAGCAGTCGTACGTCTGCACTAAGCCTATCCCTATAAAGGACTTATAAATATACCATTTATTGCTACAAAAGCAAAGTCCTTTATCATAAATGGGGCCATCATAAACGGGGCCAGGCCCCATTTTTTTCACATTTTTTTATAAATGGGCCATAAATGGGGCCAGGCCCCATTTCCCCCCCATTTCCCCCACAAAAAGCGGCCTTGCCTAATTTCTCTATGTATAAAAATTTTACATTTATCCTCCATCTGTCATTCATGGAGGACAGAATGATGTCCAACACTTTAGAAATCAATCCCGCGGTTTAATTGGCACACTTATTGCAATTAGACTATAAAATTTTATAAACCAAAATGTTTTGCTAATTAATTTATTAATTGGAGGTATCGAATGAAAAGAAAATTAACTGCTTTATCGATGTTGTTATTCGCCATCTTTACCTTGACAGGCATGAGTCATGCTCAAAAATTCAGGATTAAGCTCAGTGGTGGCTACGGTACGATGGCTACAGGAGATTACAACTCCTTTGGAGCAGGACTCGATGACCTTCTTAGAGCGCTAGAGGCGTTAGGAGCCACAACCGAAGGTTCGTTCAACAAGATCGGTCCAGGATTTGAGTACGAACTTGAATTCATAGTGAGCTTACCTGCAGGCTTTGGAGTCGGAGTTGGAGTTGGATACCTTCAAAGAAGTAATACGACTGAATTGAGTGCCTCAATACCACTGCTTGGAAGCGCCTCAGCATCTATCGATCCAAAGATCAAAGCTATGCCCATAAATATAAGTGGTTATTACTTCACTCCCGGCGTTACTCCCTTAAAATTCTTTGTATACGGGGGTATTGGTTATTATTATGGGACACTGACGACTGATATCAGGGAAGAATCAACGCCTCCAGATTTCTGGTCTGAGCAAGAAGCGAAGCTAAAAGACCAAAGTTTTGGATTACATGGGGGAGTCGGTCTGGAACTTAAAGTAGATTCAAGGATTGCTGTCTTCTTCGAGGGTAGAGCAAGATATTGTAAACTAACCAGCTGGAACGGAGATGGGACTTATGAAGATTCCTTAGGATTTACAGACACTGATGTAGGTGTAATGTGGTATTTTGAAGAACTCGACCAAGATTATGGCACGGGCGAATGGTTCCCAGGGATCACGATAGCCACAGGCAGACCTACTGGTCCTAATTTCAGAAATGTTAGGGAATTCGAAGTCAATCTTTCCGGTATTTCCTTGAGGGCAGGAATAAGAATAAACTTTTAAGAAAACAGCCAGCTGCAAACTAGCTCAGGCACATACTTTTCTTAAACAGAGCCATCCAAACTTTAAGAGACAGCTGGCGATTAAGAAAGATAAATACGATTTTCAAATTTCCTGTCTATTTATCTAAATGTTTCTGAAGAAAAACATCTATTTTATCGACGAAGTCCTCCTTTGCCAGGAATAGCGCTTCGTTGTGCCCTCCGCGCATCGGATAAAACTCTTTAGGTTCTGGCGCTGCCTCAAATAGCTTCCTACCGTGTTTAAAAGGAATGATTCTATCGTCCTTGCTGTGGATAATCAGCTTAGGCACAATAATATCTTTTATCTTGGATAACGCATCAAATTTAATCGAGATAAGCCATTTTAGCGGAAGAAAAGGAAATAGCTTTTTTCCCATATCCAAAGCCGAGGTAAAAGCGCTTTCAGAGATGAGCGCTGCTGTTTTGACTTTAGAACACAGCTCAACAGCCACATTGGCACCTATGGACTTTCCATAAACGACTATGGATTCCTCCTTTAGATTTCGCTTTTCGACCAGGTATTTGTAAGCAGCCTGCGCATCCATATAGAGTCCCTCTTCGGTTGGGCTACCCTGACTTCTTCCATAGCCACGGTAATCAAAAATGAAAACATTCAATCCGAGCTTGTTGAACAAATATATGACCTCAATTCTGTGGCTGATATTTCCGGCGTTCCCGTGGCAGAAGAGGATTGTTGCCCTAGATTCCCCGGCAGGAATAAACCAGCCGTTAAGTCTTATTCCATCAGAGCTTGAGAAATATACATCTTCAAATTCAAGCCCCATGTCTTTTGGCGTTAAATGTATCTTTCTTGCGGGAAAATATATTCCTTTCCTCTCATAATATTTTATATATAGGATAAGAAAAATTATAAAAGAGAATAGGGCAAGCGTTCCTAAAAGAATCCTAATAAAGTCCATCAACGAAGCTTATAGCAAATGAGAAATTTGATGTCAAAATATCTTATGCTTACTGTGGCTTTGCTCATAACTTTAGGTTTACATTAACCCTAATTTTTTCCTATGATATAAGTTGTGAAAATGATCGGGAAAACGCTCAAGCACTTTGAGATTGAAGAACTCCTAGGAAAAGGAGGGATGGGCGTTGTCTATCGTGCTCGCGATACTCGGTTGAAAAGGCCAGTCGCACTAAAGGTCCTAAAATCAGATTTAGTATCGAACCGCGACAGGCAGCGACGCTTTTTACAAGAAGCGCGGGCAGCTTCTGCTGTCACTCACCCTGGAATCGCTCAGATCTATGATGTTGATGAAGTCGATGACACAACCTTCATCGCCATGGAGTTTATCGAGGGAGAGACTGTTAGCCAGTTGATCACAAAACGTGAACTGGATTTGTTAGGGTCAGTTGAAATCGCTCTTCAGGTTGCCGAGGGTTTAAGCAGGGCGCATGAAGCCAATATAGTTCACCGAGACATCAAATCTGACAACATCATGGTCACCAGAGATGGGCATGCGAAATTGCTCGACTTCGGGTTGGCGAAATTGCTCGACCCAGTACTGGAAGGCAAGGGAGAGGAAAGCAGTAGAGAGCTGAGGCAGGCGGAAACGCTTTCTCAAACCAGGGCAGGTACTTTGTTGGGTACCATAGCCTACATGAGCCCTGAGCAGGCCCGAGGCCAGAAGGTCAGCCAAACCAGTGATGTGTTCTCTCTGGGAATAGTCATCTATGAAATGGTAACGGGCAAACTTCCGTTCGAGAGAGAGACTCCACTCGATACTCTTCATGCCATTGGTTTTGAAGAAGTGCGCCCTGTTACTCTAGTGAGACAAAACCTCCCCCCAGAGCTCAACCGGATTATATCAAGATGTTTACGCAAAAGACCAAAAGACAGATATCCAGATGCACGCTCCCTTGCAGCAGACTTAAAGAACTTGAAAAGGGATATTGAATCGGGGATTCACCGCTCCGAACCGATCATAGGAAAGATTGGTCAATTTTTCGAATCGATCAAATCATCGATGCCCTTCGGCGTCATAGGAATAGCAGTCGCTGTTGGCGCTTTGGTCGTGGTGGGATTCCTGTTGCTTACGGAAAAAGAAACGGGGCCGATCATTGCGCTGGCGATTTTCGGTTTTATTTTCTACCGCTATATCCGGAATAGAAAAAACAGGATGCTGAAGCGTTTTACCAAAGAAATCCGTAAATTTCCCGAGGTTCAAGCGATTATCGTGCGAGGAGATCAGGTTACGGTTGTCGTTGATCAAGCCAAGGCAAAGCTTTATCTGCGGGTTAACAGCCTCGTCGATTTAGTGAACAAGAAATTATACTTTGGCAGCAACGTCGAAGCTTCTGTTCGCGACGACCTCTCCTCTGCTGAATTCCAGAGAATGCTTAGAGAGCCACGGGTTGTCTACGTACGAGATGATGTAATCCTGAAGTCAGATTCAGAGTTAGCGAAAGAAGAAGATACGACAACATCGGCCGGTGAACAATAGGCAATTTTAGCAGGAATTTCTTTCTGCTAAGTATTCGATAAAATTTCTGGAGAAAATGCCGGAGCTGCAATAAATCCGGTGAAGGATAGGCAAATTAACAACTTCACACTGAAGAATATTTTCTCCCAATCAAAGCTTTTTTTTATCCTGTGTTTTTGTCTGCCTTTTATTCTTTTTATCTCTACTATGCCGGGTCAAACAGGGGGAAAGATGCAAGAATCCAAGCCTACGCTTCCCAAGACTATCAGAGCCTGGACAAGGCCAGATTCTCCTCAACTCGTCACTGCCAAGAGTATATTTGATTACATGGACGGTGCTGGAGAACTCTATATCGGCTACCGCTTTGACCACCTTGAATCCTACGAGTACAAGGCTAAAGACCTGAATAACATCCTGGTTGAGGTCTATTTCATGAAAACATCAGACGATGCTTTTGGCCTGCTTTCCCTGGATTGGGAAGGTGAACCATTGAATTTGGCGGGCGAACCCGCGCAGATTGCGGGCAAACCAGTACGTTCCGGCAAATCGCCACAGTCAAAAGCAGCACCTGAAAGCTCCTCCTGGCCTAGGGCCCTATACGGCGAAGGACTGCTGCGGCTCTGGTCGGATACTGTCTATGCCAGGATTATGGCCCACCAGGAAACTCCAGAATCAAAGGAGGCTGTTCTGGCACTGGGTCGCTCCATCATCAAGGACCGCGAGAATCCTCCCCCGCCGAAACTACTACAAAAACTCCCGGACACTTTCCCTGAGGACTGGGTGCTTGGCAAGGAAAGAACAAGCTACTTCCGCTCCCATCTTGTCCTGAATTCTATATACTATCTCGGGCAGGAAAACATGCTTAACCTGGATCTTAGCTCAGAGGCAATCGCTTCGCCCTATGAAAAGAAAGACTCAGAGGGAATAAAACGCATACATTTTCTTTTAGTAAAATATTCTGATCATAAGCGGGCTCGCCAGGCGCTCGGCCATTTCCATAATGTCTATCTTCCCGAGCATCCTATTTTCCTCCAGTCTGATTCTTCAGGAGAAATATCGAATATGTTTCTAATCGAGGACGGCTGGCTGGGTTACAAGATCAAGGATGAAACTATAGCCTTTATTTTTGAATGTCCTGACCAGAAGACTGCAAGGACAATCATTAATCAAATATGAAAGCATTTAATCCATAAGGAGGTATTGCATGCCGCAAAGAAAATCATTGACTCGAAGAGATTTTATCCGAGGAACCCTGGGTGCAACCGTGGGCACGTCCCTGATAGGTACAAAGTGGTTGACCGCAGGAGGAAAGGCAACCGGCTCAAGCTTGGTAACCATTGTCCGCGATAAAGGTGCTATGGACGCCAGCAACAATGTCAACACCAAAGTCTTGAAGACCATGCTTGACCAGACCTTGACCAAATTGACAGGTAAGAAGACTACCAAGGATGCCTGGTTAACCCTCGTCAAACCTGAAGACACCATCGGCCTGGTCCCCACGCCACACCTCAATCCCACTCACCAGGAAGTGGTTGATGTCGTCAAGAGTTCACTCATCGACGCGGGAATTCCGGAAAATAAAATTCTGAATGCTCAGGGTGGACCTGACAAACCCAAAGCCTGCACAGCCCTGATAGGACTCCCCGCACTCAAAGCCCACTGGCTAACAGGAATAGGGACGGTGATGAAAATCTATATTCTCTACTCAGGAAAGCCCAGCAACTACCATGATCAAAACAATTCCAAGCTAGGAGAGATATGGAACCTGCCGTTCGTCAAGGGAAAGACTCGCCTCGTGCTCGTCGATGCGCTTCATCCTCTCTGCGATAAAGGACCCCAGGTGAATCCCCGGTACAAATGGGCTTATAACGGCTTGATTGCTGGAACAGATCCTGTAGCTTTGGATACGGTCTGTCTGCGCATCATCACTGAAAAAAGGAAGGAATTAAGAGGAGAGCCTTGGCCTCTCAGTCCTCCCCCGCTCTGTGTAGAAGCGGCAGATAAGGTCTACGGTCTGGGCACGAGCAACTGGGACAAGATTAAAGTCGAGATCTCCGGCTGGAAAGAAGGTTTGCTCTTAGGCTAAATCCTCTTTCTTCACATTTGTCACCCATAGAGGACAGAGAAAAGCCTTCTAATTCAGAAATACCCTGAAGTTTTCTGGCACGTTTATTGCACAGAAGTTATTCGGAAAGAAAAGTTGCACGGTTAAGTAAAAAGGAGGCTATTATGAAGAAGTTCTGGGTGATATTATTGATCTTGGTTTTTATCTCCTGTGTCAAGCAAATCATTAGACAAGAGGCGACATTTCTAAACAACTATACTTTTGAGCAGGTCTGGAACGCATCAATTAAGGCCATTAATGATATTGAGTTTATCGTAGATAGCATGGACAAAGACGCAGGATTCATTGCAGCTGAAAGAGCAAGGCATCTTTTTGAAAAAGCTTCACCAAGGCTATCAGTCATGATCAGAGAAGTAGGTGGAAAAGTCTATGTTGATTGTAAGGTCCTTAAGAAAGACCAGTTTATTGATATAGGAGGGACCGGGAAAAAGGCGGTCCGCAAGTTTATGATAGCCTTGAATCAGAACCTCAATATGTAATTTCAGACTTAGGTGGAGGTTTAAGGGGACCTCCTTTAAAGTACCATACGTGTCTATAGTTTAGCAGAAGTCCCCCAGCTTATTATCAGAATCGTCTGCGCGGCAATTTATCCTTCTTGTTGATTGGATTTGCATCCATGGCCCACATGCCGCGACCGTGGGTGGCAATCACGCCCAAGGGGATTTGGGGCTTGCACAAAATGACAGGCAAAGAAGTCATTTCCCCTGTTTTTTCAATGGTTTTCACCAATTAAGCCTTTAAGTCGTGTTCCATAATTTTCAGCGTTTTTAAGTAAAAACTGGCACGTAGCTGACACACGGGGATAAGTCTATATTCATTTTAATTTGACACTCCTCTCATAAATTATTATGCTATTGCCAAGTAAGCTGAGGGGAATAATGGCTAATAAATGCCCTGAATGTCATTTTGTCAATCCAGAGGGCAGCAGTTTTTGCGGAAAGTGTGCGGCACCCCTCCCATCACCTGAGGAAGTCTCTGATTCTCCAACCCGGGCCCGAGTAACAGCCCCAGATAAATTAACCAGAGGAACTACTTTTGCTTCCAGGTACGAAATTATAGAAGAACTGGGTGAAGGTGGTATGGGGAAAGTCTTTAGAGTAGAAGATAAGAAGATACATGAGGAAATTGCTCTTAAGGTCTTAAGCCCTGAAATTGTAGCTGATAAGATAACGATTACGCGGTTCCGGAACGAATTGAAATTAGCCCGCAAGATTGCTCACAAGAATGTATGCCGCATGTACGACTTCAATGAAGAGAAAACAACTCACTATATCTCGATGGAATATGTGCCTGGCGAAGATTTAAAAAGCATGATCAGGATGACAAAACAGTTGAGCGTAGGAACAGCGATTAGTACTGTCAAACAGATATGTGAGGGATTGGCTGAAGCCCATAGGTTGGGAGTCGTGCACCGTGATCTAAAGCCGAGTAACATCATGATCGATAAGGATGGGAACGTACGCATTATGGATTTTGGGATAGCTAGATCTCTTGAAGTAAAAGGGATAACAGGTGCAGGAG
>WVZK01000061.1 GCA_011772475.1 Candidatus Aminicenantota bacterium
CTTCTGAGTAGTCACGCAGATGTGTTTTGTTCGTTGTGCCAACTTCTTTTAATGTGGCTCCGCTCGCCTCCATCACCTCTGGCATGCGAAATGAGCCTCCAATCTCGACGAGCTGGCCACGAGATACGATGACTTCCCTCCCTTTCGCCAAAGTGTTCAGGATGAGCATCGTAGCTGCAGCGTTGTTATTTACGACATTAGCTGCTTCAGCACCGGTCAGCTCACAGAGGAGATCGTTGAGGTGAACATCTCGGTGGCCGCGCTGTCCTGTCTCGAGGTCTGTAGCTAACGTACAGTAGCCTTCCATCACATCCTTTATTCCGCTTTGAGCTTCTTTGGGAAGCACAGCTCTCCCTAGACCTGTATGAAGGATAACGCCTGTTGCATTTACTGCTTTAGTCAGAGAAGGAGACATTCTCTCTTGAAGGCGTGCTTTTATGTTCCCCAAAATTGCCTCCTGTAGGAGCTCTTTTTTGATAGGTTGGTTTCCTTTCTTTCTTTTCATCTTAATTCTCAGCTCTTCTAAAACTGTACGGGCAGCTTCAACGACTACATCCCTTCCGTAGTCTTCTATGAGAGCTTTTGCTCCTTCAGCGCTTATCAACTTATCGACTGAAGGAATCTGACGAAGATGGCTTTCTTTCACGCTTTTTCGCCTATTCATCCGATGCTCTTCATAAGCTTCATGTCTATCCCCGAGGAACTTTTATTATAAGGGTTTTTCCGAAATCATTTCCATTTCTTTTTTCTATCGAATTTGGCAACACAATTGTTATGTCACTACGAGGAGCTCAGAAGATTCCTTCGTGATAGTCATAAGTAACTCAGAAATTAAGAGACGAGCATATAAATACCAGCTAAAAAAATCCATTTTCTTTCTTTTACCACAGCTTTCGTTATGGTGCCTATCACTTTTCAAGAGCTAAGAATAATAGCTATTTAAATTATTCTACCGTCAGGTATGATTGATTACTCCGAGTTGAATTGGCTAAATAATGTATGATAGACTAATTTCTAAAGGAAAGGGAAACTCTCAAGATTTATGAGATGTATTCCCGGATAATTCCATAAAATATAAATTATTGATTATAAATTAGCTTAAAGAGCCATTTCCCTGAAATGACGGAAAAAAATATCGAAAAAACAAACAAAAAATCATCTCACTGGCCCAAATCTTCTCAAGACTTCCATGCTATAGAAGAGACACGCGCCAAGCTTGCAGCTATTGTAGAATCATCAGGTGATGCAATCATAGGCAAGACTTTGGACGGTATCATTACCAGCTGGAACTCGGGAGCGGAGAGAGTTTATGGTTACACTTCGAAAGAGATTTTAGGCCGCTCTATATCTGTCCTAGCTCCACAAGACCAGCCTGATGAGGCTCTCCAGATTCTCAAGAAAATCAAGCGCGGGGACCGTATTGATAACCATGAAACCGTACGCTTGAGAAAGGACGGCAAGCAAATAGATGTCTCCTTGACCATATCCCCCATAATGGATGCTACCGGCAAGATAATAGGTGCCTCAACGATTGCCCGCGATATCACCGAGCATAAAAAAATAGATAAAACACTAAAGGAAAGCGAACACGCTTTGCGTGAGAGGGTCAAGGAATTAACTTGCTTATATAGTTTAGCAAAGCTTATTGAACGACCTGGAATATCTCTAGAAGAAATCTTGGAAGGCATTGTGAAACTTCTTCCTCCTGCTTGGTTATACCCAGAGATTGCTGCTGCCAGGATTATTTTGAATGGGCATACTTACTCTACTCGCAATTTCCGAGAAGTCGGTCAGCGTCAGGCAGCTAATATTGTTATAAATGATGAGCAAAGGGGAGTTGTCGAGGTTGTTTATTTGGAGAATAAGCCAGACCTTGACGAAGGACCTTTTCTTAGAGAGGAACGAAACCTAATTGAGGCTATTGCTAGAGAAGTGGCACTTATCGTCGAACGAAAACAAACCGAAGAGGATAAGGAAAGGCTTCAAGATCAGCTTCGGCATGCTGACCGACTGGCAACTATCGGCCAGCTAAGTGCAGGGATTGCCCATGAGCTAAACGAACCTATAGGGAGCATTCTCGGATTCGCTCAGCTAATAAAGAAATATCCAGAAATCTCAGAACAGGTAATTCAGGACATTGAAAAAATAACGAAAGCATCTTTACACGCTAGAGAAGTTGTCAAGAAACTCATGTTGTTTGCTAGACAGATGCCTCCAAAAAAGACCAGAGTTAATCTAAACCAAGTTATTGAAGAAGGGCTCTATTTTCTTGAATCTAGATGTGAGAAGGAAGGGATAAAAGTGGTACGCTCACTTTCTTCGAACCTCCCAGAGATTATTGCCGATCAAGCTCAGATGACCCAAGTATTGGTAAATATCGTCGTTAACGCGATACAGGCAATGCCTGATGGAGGAAAACTGACAATAGGAACATATGCTTCTGATAGATTTATCTCACTCATTGTAGAAGATACAGGTGTCGGCATGAGTGAGAAAGTCGTGAAGCAAATATTCCTTCCGTTCTTTACAACAAAAGACGTTGGGCAAGGAACAGGTCTGGGACTACCTGTGGTCCATGGAATAGTCACATCTCATAATGGCTCTATAAACGTCGATAGCAAGGTTGGTCGGGGTACAAAATTCAAGATTCAGCTTCCTATAGCTGAATCAAAGGCTGAAAAGGAAAGAGCTTGAAATGAAAAATTCTTCAAAAAAAGAAAATATTCTTGTCGTCGATGATTCTCCTGACACTCTTGAAGTACTGCAAAGAAACCTTGAATTAAAACGATATCAAGTTTTTACTGCACCAGGTGCGATTGAGGCTATTAAAATCCTTGAATCTACGCCCATGGATTTAGTTATAACAGACCTTAAAATGCCAGAAGTTGATGGCCTTAGTCTCGTGAGGCATATCCAGGAGAACTTCAAAGATACTGAAGTGATGATGATTACGGGTTATCCTTCGATCGAGGGTGCAATCGAAGCAGTTAAATCCGGAGCTGAGGAATATCTCGCCAAGCCTTTTACAGATGAGGAACTCTTGTCTGCTGTCAAGAATGCTCTCGATAAGTTGCGCGTGCGCAAAGCTGCTCAAAAGAAAATCCGTAAGCTTCCTTCCATTCGTCACGGTCTTATAGGTGAATCGAAAGCCATGCATAAGGTTTTGAGTGCCATCAAGAAGGCAGCATCGAGTTCGGCCACAATTCTCATAACTGGAGAGAGTGGAACAGGAAAAGAGCTTGTGGCCAGAGCCATTCATTATAATAGTCCGCGCACTTCTGCTCCGTTTGTGCCAATAAATTGCGGAGGTATTCCAGAGACATTACTTGAAAGTGAGCTTTTTGGGTATGTAAAGGGTGCTTTTACTGGGGCAGCGGCAAGCAGGGCTGGCTTCTTTCAAACTGCCGAAGGAGGTACCATTTTTCTTGATGAAATAAGTGAGACAGGTCTATCGATGCAGGTCAAGCTACTCCGCGTTCTCCAAGATAAAGAAGTTTTTATGGTCGGAGAAAGGCATCCACAAAAAGTGGATGTGAGGATTATTGCTGCAACCAACAAAGATTTACTCAGTCTTGTAAAAAAAGGAGTGTTTCGTGAAGATTTATACTACCGCCTAAATGTAATTACTATTGATATTCCTCCTCTTCGGGAAAGAGAGGAAGACATCCTTTTGTTAGTCCAGCATTTTGCAATCAAATTTGCCAAAGAGTTTGGAAAACCAAAGCCGCGGTTTTCTGAAAATGCCCTTCAAGTTTTAAAGAGCTATAACTGGCCTGGCAACGCAAGAGAATTAGAAAATATAATCCAGCGACTTGTAATCATGTCTGAAGAAGATATTATAGATGTTCCTGACCTTCCTCCACTCATGCGTTTCTCAGCTCTCAGAGGAGTCGGGCCCAATCGAACTTTAGCTGCCGTGGAGGCCGGATATATCCTCAGCGTATTGGCGAGCGTCGGAAACAATAAAACAAAGGCAGCAGAGATACTCGGGATCGACCGCAAAACTTTGCGGGAAAAGTTAAAAAAAATAGACATGCCCTCCTCTTCCCTATAATTCTTTTTTAGGAGAGATTCTCCCCGCTGGTACAAATCTCCCCGATTCTCTTCATATTCCTTACTATGCCAATTAAGTAAATTTCAATCTCACTTGAAATATCCCTTTCAAATAACTCCTTCTTTTTCAGCAGGTTATGCATTCAGCCTTATCTCACCACTAAAATATAGTCGCTTCCTATTTGTAACCACACGATTGGCACAAAATATGCAAATTAGATTCTTGCGAAAGGAGATAACAATGAAAAAAAACAACCAGAGCAAAAAAAATAGTAAAGGACTGACGCCTATTTCAACAACCAAGGAATGGAAATTATTGTATTTCCAGCATGGTAGACCTGGTCTCGAAGAAGAAAGTGAGTTGAGAGGATTATGCAGGCATTGTGAGCTCAGTGATATTTGCGGCATTACAAAACCAGAAAGCGGAGTGTGGCGTTGCGTATATTACAAAGCTTTAGCAAAGAAAAAAACTAATCTTTATGAGAATGTCCTCAATCAACTTGAAAAAGCAGAAGACATTGTTCATTTTGACCGTGACATTTGTAAAATCTTGGCAGAGACAACGAACGAGCTTGTTGTTCATTTTCCGGTCAAAATGGATGGTGGGAGAGTTACAATGTTAACCGGGTATCGAGTGCAGCATAACAACGCACTGGGTCCTTTCAAAGGCGGATTGCGCTTCCATCCCTTAGTTGATATCGATGAAATACGTGCACTTTCAACCCTGATGACGTGGAAGACAGCAATTACTAATATCCCCTTTGGCGGTGCAAAAGGAGGACTCCAGATTGATCCAGCAGATTACAGTATAGAGGAGCTAGAGAAAATTACTCGGCGCTTCACATTTGCTTTAGGTAACAATATCGGGCCTGAGTATGATATTCCTGCACCTGACGTAAATACGAACCCTCAGATCATGGCCTGGATTTTGGACACTTATATGTCGACGGTAGCCCCGAATGAGAGGAATCGTTGTCTTCATGTTGTTACGGGCAAGCCCATCGAAGCAGGTGGAAGCCAGGGACGTTATAAAGCAACAGGTCAGGGTATAGTTTTCCTTATCGAAAAATGGGCAAAAGATCACGGGTTTAACTTGAAGGGGGCCACGTACACGGTTCAAGGATTTGGAAATGTGGGCTCTTGGGCAGCACGTTTGATGGGAAAAAATGGGTCTAAGCTTATTGCTGTTGAAGATATAACAGGTGTAATTCTTAATAAAGAAGGCATCGATCCTGAAAACCTTGCAGAGTATGTTAAGGAACACGGCGGAGTACTTGATTATCCAAAAGCAAAGCCGATTGATCACGAGACTTTCTTTACCACTAAAGCTGATATATTTATACCTGCTGCCTTAGAAAACCAAATCACGGCTGAGACAGCAGAGATGCTGAATGTTAAGCTCGTTGCCGAAGGCGCCAATGGACCAACAGATCCAGAAGGTGATAAAGTATTGCAACGTAAAAAGATTGACATAATACCTGACATCCTATGTAATTCAGGAGGAGTCATCGTGAGTTACTTCGAGTGGCTCCAGAACAAACGTAGCGAGTTCTGGGATCTTGATGAAGTAGATTATAAGCTCCATAAGATGATTGTGGATGCTTATGAGCGCGTCCGAGATACGGCTGAAAAGTTCAAAGTTGATTGGCGCACAGCTGCCCACATTGTTGCTATATCAAGACTAGAGACAGTCTATAAAGAGAGAGGGATCTTTCCATGATTGTTAATAATAGCATGATATAATTGACAATTTTCTGGAAGGAAGCGAGAATTGAAATCCTCCCAAAAAAAAGACGCCAATTCTATTTCCAAAGCTGAGTTGCTCGACGCACTCAAAGAAGCGCATGAGCAAATTCAACATATGAAAAACCTCATCTCTGAATACAAATGGCTTGAAGGAGCTCTGCGCAGGCGAACCCATGAACTCAGCGAGCGAGCTAAAGAACTTGATTGCCTTTATGCAATATCAACAAGATTAGTTAGCCCCAATGATTTGCTCCAACAGATATTAGTTGATATCATTAACATAATGCCAAACGGGTGGCAATATCCAGAAGCTACTTGTGTACGATTGTTACTGAGGGGGAACGAGTACCGCACTTCAAATTTTTGTGAAACTAAATTGAAACAAACTGCGTTCATTCGCCAAGGTAAAAAGCGAATCGGTGTGCTAGAAGTGTATTTACTTCCCTCTCCATTACATAATAAATATCAACCCTTTCTTCCACAGGAAAAACATCTGCTTGACTCAATTGCTACTTGGATAGGTGTAATTATTGAATACAGAAAGTAATAATGTTATCTGATCCTCCAAACAGATATTGAGTAACTAACGAAACCAACAGAATGCCGCAAGTCGATACTTTTTCAACGTGCCCTTTTGAAGAAGCACCTTTTGACCTGTTATCTTTATGTATTCCAATCTGTTCTTTTCGCTTTAATGGTTCTCCGTTGAAATGCTAGGAGAGAAGATAATTAGGTAAATTATTTCTTTAAACCCGCTAGTTCTATATACGTTCTAATCGAGTAATGCGTTTTATGAATCAAAATCCTACATAAAAAAATAGAAAGATAGGCGACCTTTTTAAAGTGGCCTATCCCCTTTTTTATATATTAAAGGTGGGTTTGATAAATCAAACCCCTACACAAGAAACGACATTTTTAATAAGGTGGGTTTGATAAATCAAACCCCTACATGAATCAATTCCCTACAAAAAGCAATAATTTTACACATATAAAAAAAAGGAACAAGCTACAATTTTAAGTAGCCTGTCCCCTTTTTTATATGATAAATCAAACCTCTGCTATTTTTTCTTGAGGATTTCTACCAATGCAGCCCGGCTTTTTGGGCTATCTATATCTGCAAGGGCTGAGACAGCTTCGGCTCGCACTTTGTAATCTTTGTCTTCCAGGGCCAACTTAAGCAGTATGGGAACCGCATCATCGCTTTCTGTCTCGCCCAGGACACGAACGATCATCCTCCGTAACTCGGGGTCTTTCTCTTCCTTCAAGATCTGACCTAAAGCTGGGATGGACGCTGCCTCTGCCATATCTTCGATAGCATTCAAAGCCGCTTTGCGTACTGAGGAAAATTTTGACTTTTTATAAATATCAAGAAGCATTCTGGGATCGTCTTCTTCAAACACGTCTTCAAGAGCATCAACTGCCGCCTTTGCCAGGGCTTCCTCTTCAACGGTGATAGCTGTTTCGTATAGAATTTCTGCTGCCACCATGCCTTCATGGTCCTCCACAGCATTAATTGCTGCTTTTATAAGAACGGCTTCTTTTGCATCGTGAAGGATATCTCTTAGCGCCTCGAGGGACTCTTTAGTTTCGATGTCTCCCAAAGCGTTAATAGCATCCCGGCGGAGCTTAAGGTCGCTATCATGCAAAGCGACCTCCTTCAGCATAGAAACTGCTTCTGGGTCTTCAATATCATCTATTTCGAGGAGAGCGGCTTTTCGTGCTTCCATAGATTTGGCTTCCTTCATTATTTTCTTTAAAGCAGGAAGAGCTTCCTCGCTGTCTATATCTTCAAGAGCATGCACGGCTGCTTTAGCAATGGAGGCGTCCTTTTCTGTTATGGCAGTCTCAGTTAGAAAAGGAACAATATCCGGATGATTCATTTCTTCTAACGCATTAAAAGCAGCTTTTCTTATTCTAAGGTCAGGGTCTGTCCGAGCGATTTTCATCAGAACCTCAGCAGATTCACTGTCAGCTAAATCACCTATAGAATTGAGCGCTTTTATCCGGAGCCGTGGATTTTTATCTTTAAGAGCGATTTCTCTCAATTTGGCACACGATAAATCGCATCCGATATCTTCGAGAATGTTAATAATGCGGTTTCGTAACCTGCTGTCTGGGGTACTGTCGTAAAGCTTAAAAAGAGTTTCAACCGCATGTAAATCGCCCATATCCTCCAGGGCATGAAGAGCAGCCAGCTTTATTTCTAGCTCCGAGTCCTTTTCCAATGATTTGATGATGGTTTCATACTCTGGCATCCCCCTTTCAGCCAACCGGCGGGCGATTCTTATGATGTTGGCTTTAGCATCATCAACCCATTTGCTTTCTGGAAAAGACCTGATGAAATCCTGGTAGCAGCGATAAACTTCCTCCAGCTCATAATCCAATTTTTCTATTACATAACACTGCCAGAATCGAGCATCATCTACCCAGGCACTTCGAGGATGCTTGCTAATGAACTCAGCCAAGGCTATTTCGGCTTCCTCCCATTTCTGTTCGAGGATAAGATTATAAGCCTGCTTATAAGCTTTGGCGTCCTTCTCCTGCGGATTAGCAGCGATTACCCCAGGAGATAAAAAACAAATGGAAACCAGAAAGATTGGAATCATCAGGCGAATACGCGATATTTTTCTTTTCATTTTATTCTCCATTTTTACATATTTAGGATTGTATTTGATGCCGTTGAGGACGGTGTCGTTTTGTCTTTTATTTTTGTGAACTTGCGGAAATCCGTTACGTGAATTTGCAGTAGAATTCCTCGGCTGTCCACTCCTTTCTTGACGAGCTCTATAGCCTCAAAATCGCGATCTGACTCAAGGTTGGCAATCTGAAGCAGAATCACTTCAAGATCTGTGATCAAATCCTGCAAATGCCTTTGGTCATAATCAGCAATTCCCCGCTTGAGATAGCTTACCTCGCTTACCAGCTCTCTAGATACTTGCTGTTGATGAGAAAGGTTTAAGACATATGGATCTTCTGTTTCTGGGTCAAAATTGATTAAAGCGAGGAGTATAAGCTTTGAGCGCTCGATATAATTCTGGGCGCGATTAATAAACTCCGCGCTTTGTTCAACTTGAGAGGTAACGGTGGACAGCTGCCGAGCCTGTTGCAACTCTGGTGCAGAAGGAGAAAAGATCATTTTTCCGAGGTAAATTCCTAGAACGACAAGCACAACTGCGGCTGCCGTTTGGAGGGCCCACTTAGGGGCAACAGTAAAAGCACGGAAAAATGTGCGCCACCATGATTCTGACTTCGGCGCCAAGGTTTTCTCTTCTTCCATCTTTCTTTTGAGCTTATTCCAGTAGCCATTCCAGTAAGCTTGCCCGGGCTCAGGCCGGGCTCTTTTTTCCATGAGCTTCAGAGTGGAAGTCATCTCATCATATTCAGATTCGCACCCTTCACAGACGCTAATATGTGCTTCAAGGAAATTCTTTTGTTCAGCATCTAATTCTTCATAGAATGCTTCGCAAAACAAATCTTGACATTTTTTGCAATCACTCATTTGAAACCTCCAATCCAGGATTGCCCAGATAAAACGAAAGCTCTTTGCGGAGCTTTCTTGTAGCCCGATAGAAAAGGGCTTTTACCGTTCCTGGAGAGATGTTTAAAATTTCTGCAATCTCTCTTATCTTTAGTTCGTTATAATGGCGCATCACAAATACCGAACGCTCCTTGGGAGAAACTTTCTTGAGCGCCTCGGAAATATGCTTCTGAATTATAAGGTCCTCCGCGTTTCTTTCAGGGTTTTGAGTATTAGTAGAGCTTCCGAGAAGATTCTCCTGAATATCTGCTCTTTCTATGTCATCCATTATTTTCTCCGGTTTTGATGATCTTTTACGGAGCAGGTCAATACTTGCGTTGACCGAGATTTGATAAAGCCATGAACTTATTTTCGCATTTCGGCGAAAGGTCTTAAGCGAGCGAAACACCTTAATAAACACCTCTTGGGAGATATCCTCTGCATCATCATGGTCTCCCGTAATATCGTAAGCAACGTAATATATTTTCTTCTTATAACGTTCCACAAACTCCTGAACGGCCGTGCTATCACCACTGGAAATGCGATCAACGAGAACCTGCTCATCTTGAACCATGTCTTTTATCTTTCCTCCTATTAGACGGGAATCCTTCCCTTAAGGTTTACAATAATTATCAATAATAACTTATTAAATTAGGGGAAGCAATGCTTGTATTTAGAATAGGCGCATGATATCTAAATTAAGTATAATTATGGCAGGAATTGTTAAAAAAATATCTACTCTTAAAACTAAACAAAATATATAACCGAAATATTGGAGGAAAAAACGAGAAATAAAATTTTGTTTCTGGCAATAGGGCTGATTGTTTCATGCTTAGCAATCCAATCTCAGGAGAAGGTTGAACAGAGTAAAGAATTTTTATTAAGAGCCATTGAATTTCATGGTCATTTGGGCCCCTATCTGGTTTTAGGTTTAAGAGCTGGCTTGTATGCAAATAAAATGTTAGGAAAAGACCCGATGGAAACTGAAGCCTTTATCAAAACCAAGACAACTCCTCCTGAATCATGTTTTGCTGATGGGGTACAGATTTCAACTGGATGTACATTTGGCAAGAGAAACATTTCTCTTGAAGAAGGAGAAGGCTTGCAGGTTACATTTAAAAAGAATAATCAGAAGTTAGCTCTAAAACTTAAAGAAGAAATAATTGAGGAAATGAATTCTCTTCCCTCTGAAGAAAGAGCCTGGGAGGATTTAGTTCGCGATCTCTACAAGAGAGATATAAAAGAAATTTTTGAAATAGTTAAACAAACAAAAGAAAAGTAGCTTGCCCCCTTTTTTGCGTTTTTTTAAAAAGGTGGGTTTGATAAATCAAACCCCTACATGTTTTATTTATTTGCGAATTGGTAGCCTGCCACGAAATAGAGACGTACGATATCCTCCATGATCTTGGGTGTGATCACGTAAATCGAGTCTTCTTTGGTATGGATTCCATACCGCTGCCCACCGCGTACCCAGGTGGAAAGGGCCGGTATTTTCTTCTCCATGAATGGGACGTAATCGCTGTTGCCTCCGATATGGCTAATCGTTCCTCCGCTGATATTTTCATTAATCTTATATTTAGCGTTGACCTTGAGTATTATCTCGTATAATTCAGGATAGGTCTTCCCCCCGGCAACATAAACGGATGTCCCAACTCCGTTCATGTCATGGTTGGACATCAAAATCGGTTTTGAGGGAAACTCAGGAAGGTTTGAAGCCATGTGCTTGCTTCCACGAAGACCCGTTTCTTCGGCTGCAAAAAGGGCAAAGACTATAGACCGCTTGGGCCGTTTCTTTAACCTGGAAAAAGCGTGTGCAAGTCCCATCACCACTGCTGAACCGCTGGCATTATCGCTTGCTCCTGGATGGACAACAGGCCAGGGCCCCATGGAGTCAAGGTGCCCTCCAAAAATAATGTATTCATTTCGCAGTTCAGGATCTGAACCCTCGAGCATACCGACCACATTAAAGGTAAGGGCTTTATCATGATGGGCACCTATGGTATGGATCATCGCTTTCACCCCGGTTTCGAAGGAAAGTGGATTCCCGTCACGGAGAAGGGCTTTCACGCTCTGGATGTCATAGCCTTTCGGCTTAAACAGCAAATTGGCAACCTTATCTCCAACCATGACCATGGGCAGTCCTTCCATATAATTACCAGAACCTGAGACAACTGCTCTGTTGATCAATATAAGACCTGCAGCTTCGTGTTTGACGGCGCTATCGAGCTTGGGCTGACGCTCTACATATTTGGAAAAATCCTTACCCTCTATCTGGGGAGTCCCATGAAGCGTAGCAACTATCTTACCTTTAACATCAATGTCTCTGTAATCATCCCAGCCAAGTTCAGGCGCGGTCAATCCGAAACCAACAAAAACAACATCGGCTTCGACCTGGCCAAACCCGCCGTAAAGGGTCGGACAGAAATCCTTGTAGATTTCCATGGCCAGCACCTGCGGTTTTTCCTCCTTGTCTTTGGGAGGCAGTATCACAGAAAAATGAGTTTCGCGCATCTCGTTATAGCCTACTTCAAAAGGTTGAAGGAAATCCTTGCCGTAGACAGGTTTCAAACGCCATCTTTTAAATTTTGCTGCCGTCCATTTTGCTGCTTTATCATAGCCGTCTGTACCTGAAAGCCTACCCTTCATATCAGGTGAGGCAAGAATTTTGTTTAATTCAAAGATATCGCCAGCATTGATCGATTTCATGACATTCTCAGGCTCATCTGCAAGAACGGGCAGCAGTATAAGCAGAAAAACGGCAACTGATAACACAAAACGTTTATATTTCATTGCTAATCCCTCCCCTGAATTTCATCATTTTTCTTCCCAGGGTCCTCTTTCTAACTAATCTCTAAGATTTTATGTAGTTTTTATCACATCATTATTTCAGCGTCCACCATGGCGTGCGAAATCCTTCTCGGCGGACATTTGTGGCGCAGTGGACCTCCCCACCCCATTTATGATACTGGCGTGCGTCTATAAAATGCGGCTTCAACGGCAAGCCAGAGAGGAGGTTGCGCATTTCTTCTTCCAGTTGATCCTTGCCGTCAATCACCGGACCGTTGGGAGCAACAATCAAGATATGACCGTTTAATATTGTTGAGTTGACCATGTTGGGGACGACAGATACTCCGTATTTGTCAAAAAGCAAAGGCACTCTGATGAAGTCTTCTTCCCTCAGCCCAAGTTCCTTCTTAAGTATTTGGATATTCGGCTCGATTCGCTCTTTCTGAAGAGAATGATTAAGGTTTATCAGCTCTTTATTCTTCGCGAATGATGATACCGTAGCTTTCTTAGAGTAGAGATCAAGCATCGGCGCCTCGCCATACCCGTCTTTTACCCATTTTTCAAGCAGGGTAATCATTGCATCTGTGTCAACGACCAGGACTTTGTAGGGACGTTCTGATTCGCCGCTGGGCACAAACGATATCACCTCATCTACATGTTTAATCAAAAGCCAACCAGTATCGAGCTTTAAGGCTGGAGCCTGAACTCCCTGGGCTTCCAGCATGGCGACTATTTCCGGGTTAAGAGAAGCCTCTTTTGGACCGTCTGGATTATACCCATAATAGATTCGGCCAAGAGGATACTCTGGCAAAGGAGGAGTAACTTCCAAGTTTCCATACCAGTCCAACCAGCCGTTGCCACCTCTTCCTTGGCCATATTTCTCTCGAAATGTTCCTACCTGAATCCAGCCAAAATCAGGCCCCAACAGCCCATCCTTAGGATAATTATCCAATGATCTTCCTCTGTTAGCTTTAAGGACTACATTCATCTTCTGCCCTGGCATCTCAGAGTATCCTATTTCCAGGGTATCCTGTAACCAAATACAACGCGGATTATATGGCTCTCCAGCTGGAACTACAACCAGCTCAGCCCCGGCCTGGGGAACGATTTCACTAAGACTCTTGATAAAAGCTTCATTTCTCCCAGGAAATTCTCTTGCGTACAGGGCTATTCCTTTATTCAGGTTGGAGAGGAGAATAAACGGCGCAACCTTCATTCTAACGGAATCAGACTTTGTCTCTTCGGTTGGGCTTTTCACGGTTACAGTCACTTCAGTCTCTCCGCTCCAGGACTTATCCGCATAAGAATTCGCTTCTATCCTCAATTCCAGGTCTTTCTGTCTTAGAAGTTCTGGATCAATGTTTCCTTCGGCTTTAAGATTAAAAAGCCTGTAATCATTATCAGCGTCTTTTAAAAAAACGCGCACCCTGTCCAGAGAGGCATCATCTACAGAAATGACGACCCGGGAATCTTTAGGCAAATCTGGGATTTTCTTGACTCTAAGAACAGCTAGGTCTCTCAGGTCTTCTGGCCCGTTAACAACAGCATCTGCATGGTCCGCTGTTTTCGTATTTTGGTCACTGTCATTATTATTGAAGAATATAGCGCCTCGCTCTGGAGCCCACTTATTTTTCCCTTCATAATCCGCTTCAAACTCAACCTTTCCATCCCGATTTACATCAGCTACAATCTGAACCTTAATTCCAAAAGCAGATTTCTGGCTCAAATGGGCTTGAAGAAATAAAATTGCTAATCCTAAAACCAAAATAAGTAAAAATTGGATTTTTATCTGTTTTTTTCCGAATAGTCTTTGCATCATAATCTCACCCTTTCGTGTCACTGCTAAATCACTTTTCTAAAGCTACATCGAGGTCGTTGTAGTTAAGGATGGCATTGAAGACAAGCATATAATTTCCATGGCTCAGATCGCGCCAGAAAGGATTAAATGTGAATAAAACTATATGTCCTTTGCCGACCGGAACATCCACCACTGCAGCTTTCCCCTTTATTTCATCCTGGCCTTTCACGATTCCGCTTAGGCAGACATCTCCCTCTTTGACATAACGAAGAACAATAAACTTTTCCTTCTCCTTTTCGATTCTGAGCAGCGGACCTGATTGACTACGATAGACGGGCATCTTTTTATCGTAGCCATAGGAGATTGGATGCTTTTCATTAACAACCTCGCCTTGAAGCAGAGAGCCAGGATTATAGAATCTGGAACTTGTCCGGAATGTATCAATTCCTCTGACTAGTCCGTAATCTACGGCTAATCTAACGGGATTGTGGAGGATTATAAGTAAACCTCCCTCTTGGACGAACTTCTGAAGATTTCTCACTCCTTCCAGACCCATACCGCCAGTGATGTCTTCGCAAGAGTCAGGAAGACCCAAGTGTTTGAATTCTTGAGTTTTGACAAAGGCCAAAGGACCCCGATCCTCAGGATCAAGGCCATTCACGATGTCAGCTCCCTTCCTTCCTCGGCAATGGCTGAAGATGATAACATCGTATTTATCTTTGAGGTCGCCTTTCTTGAGATGATCTTTATGTATCATGGCAAAGGGAATGCCCAGTCCATCAAAAGCAAACCTAACCCAGCCATCGTCTTGAGCGGAGTTCCAGGTATGATAAATTGCTAAACGCGCAATATCCAGATCATGGGTTTTGACATCTGGAACCTTTTTAGAGCTGATAACCTCAAGTCCAAAATCACTGGCAACAGATTGGACAGCGCTATGGATTCCTGTTGAGGCTCCAGAGACAGGAATTATCATCGAGCCAGCGTTGTAGCTTTTCTTTTTTATCTTAAAGGGAACTTCTGCAGCAAGAACTTTAAAATCCTTCAATCTTAATCGAGCGGGAAGCATATTATTTATAGTTGTGTTATTGATGATATAAGCTCCAGCAGCTTTTCCTCCTGCAACTTCTCCCTTGACCTTTACAGGTTCAGTAATTGGAATCACCGGAACATCAAAAATGGATTTATCCTTTATCTCCACAGTCTTAACATCCATATGGAGTCCGAGGGTCCATCCAGTATCATCATAAGCACGAGGAGCATCTTGGGGATACCTCTGTCTCTCCAGAAGGTTTTGTGCGAGAGTGCAATAAGGCTGGTCCATCCTGACCACGTAGGTTCCTGCGGGAAATTCCCCTTCTTCGACTTTCACAGGACCTCTTACCTGATGGACTTCCACTCGCTGTTTTAAAAGGACATTGACCAGGTAAGCAACATCTACAGGGTCTTTTTGCCCTGAAGGAATTAGATGGGCATAAGGTGGCTCATTTTTGCCCTTTTCGTAAGAACTCAATCCTCTTTTCCAGAAGTTTTTAAGGAAATACTCCTTGTTGTTTGCCACGAAGTAGAAGGCTTCGAGGTCAGCGGTCTGCTGGTAATTGACATTGTTTCTCATCGACCAGGTCATTTTCTTATAAGGAGGAAGTGGTCTGTACCATTCCCTCGAAGTCACTCTGCGTCTGCCTTCACTTAAATCTCTTTCCATAGTATTGCCGATTGAATTGCCGAAAGTTTCGTAGAAACGGATTATTCCATGATGATTGCCAGCTATCGTGCCCCAATAATTAGGAGCCCAACCTGTCCAGAAGGCGTGAGTCCAGACTCCAGGCATACCGTAAGATGTTAGCCGGGTAACCTCCCACCAAGCAATCAAGTTCCATTCAGAGGTCACGCTGGGGTGATAATGACGATTATAGGGGCCGGTCCCTGAAGAAACGTACAGAAAGGCGATGGATTCATGGTTATCCTGAACCACAATCGGATGCCAGTCAAAGTAAGCATTTGCTCCGTTCTGCATCTCTGGCTGGGAGATGCAGATCATATCACGGTTATTATCGTGGAGGGCATATTTACCCCAGTAAGGGACTCGGCTTATCTTCCTATAATCAGTGACGTCTTTGTTGTATTTATAAAACCAATCCGTGTGTTTATCGTGCCCATCTGGCTCCATCGAGGGTGTAATCAAGACTATCATATTGTCTCTTATCTTCTTGATGACTGGATTCTCATCAACAGCTAAGCGATAGGCCAGCTCCATCGAGACCTCAGCTGCGCCGGTTTCGCCGGAATGGAGGTTACCGGTCAACCAGTAAATAGGTTTTGCCTGGGCAATTATGGCGTCTGCTTCTTTCTCAGTTTTCACTAAGCGTGGGTCAGCCAGTTTGGCCAGGAAATCTTTGTATTCTTCCAGGTTTCCCATGGTCTCCTTGTCCGCTACGGCAACAATGATCATCTCCCTGCCTTCTGAAGTCTTGCCTATCGGGAAAACCTGAACATTAGGCGAGGCATCTGCAAGGGCATTCATATACTTGAGTATGTCCCCGTAGTAGGTTAATTTTCCGGGCGCGCCTGCGATATAACCCAGAACATCTTTGGGAGTGGGTACGCCTTCAACTCGGGGAAGATAGCTGGTTAGAGGGCTAAGAAATTCAGGCTTGGTCGTGGCTTCCTTTATCAAGCGAGTGTATTCTTCATCAACGGTTTGATCAGTAGCTGATGAGGAAGGCTTGCTATCTGTCTCTGCTAATAGCTGAATTTGAAGGAAGAATGCAGCAAAGAATGCGATAAAAATAACCAAAACTGAAAACCACAAAATTTTAGAAACAGATGGCTTGGATTTCATATCACACCTCCTTTTCAAATCGTGGCACAGAACATTTTTTCCCATTTTAATTATCATTTCTTCTTGTTTTGTTCAACAGAATATTTCTAGCAAAAGGAAAAGCGATTAAGCTTTGCACTTAGAGCTCGGCATACGCAGAATTCGTGGAAAACCAGAAAGGAATGATAAAAGAGGACTATCTTGGTAATCAGGTGATTTATGATAAAGATCTGTGATTACCGCTTAAAGCAACTCAAGGAATTCTTTCCAAGGTGTCCCAGTCAATGTTTCTGTAGTGGAATGTCCATAAGACCGGATTATCATGGCTGCTTTTGCGATTTCCTTAGGATCATCAGACTCGACTATATCCACGACGTCGAAGCGGCCCGTAGTTGCGTAACTTTCCTTCCAGACAACACCTGGACACTCACTCTTGATCTTTGACGCCACTCTTTCAGCTATTTTTTTAAATTCAAATGGATCGCTGAACGCCTCAGGAGAAATCCTACTGAGAATGATAAAGGTTGCCATCGCGCACCTCCTAATTTTGGTTGTGTTTATTTAAGCTAATAATTAATAATAATGTCGCTTGAAGTCTCATCGCTATGAAATACCGACTTCTTTTTATTTTGGGAAGAAGAATTAAATGCCTTCTTTTATCTGATCCCAGTTATTTATCCTGAATCTCCTTATAAAAACCTCGCCTGTTTCATCATCTTCCTTTATATCATAAAGAAAGCCTTTATTGATTATTTCTGGCCTAACAGGAATTTTTGCCCGGTAAATAAAATAGCCTTCTTTATTGAAAAGATCATATTCTCTCTCTTCGCTTTCGTCTAAAACTGATTTCACTCTCCATAGAAATAATCTCTTCATATCGTCAGCTATTGCCCACATAAAAAAAGGCCTGGTCGGGGGAAAGTCACAGGCTTCTTCCAGGACATCCTTTGGCCATTTTGGCCCGCTACGGGAAATGCTTTCCTCAAGCATCTCTATTATCCGCTCTTTTTCACGTCGGCTTATAGAATTTGGAGTTTCTTCTTTTTGTATCTGCATCACTAGTTTTCCGTCTTTATCAATAACAAATACCTTGTATTCGGCGGAATAAGCATATAAAAAAGTCTGCTCATTTATCGGCGAAAAAGAAAGACGTGGCGTATAATGGTGACTGACTCTAAATGAAGCTGTCCTATCACTATTTCTCTTTATTACTTGCTTAACATCCGAGAACTCTGCAATTTTTTTTATTAGTTTTCCTTCTGAATTCATTTTTACAACTGCCTTTATCGTTCCCCTCTCAACATTTTGGGCAATATTGGCCAATATATTTCCTTCAGAATCTACGTGAAAATCAGAAATAGGGCTGTCTAAACGCATAACTCGTACAAATTTCCCACGATTGTCAAATATTTTTATCATTCTGCCTTCGATTCTTCGACCTCCGTCTGTGACATACATGTTCTCTTGAGAATCGAGAAAAAGTCTGGCTGGCCTTTCAAATTCGCCAGGCCCCTGCCCTTTTTTGCCTATTGTTTGAAGATATTGACCATTGTGGTCAAATTTCTGGACTCGAAAATTCCCACGGTCTAAAACATAAATATTTCCTTGGCTGTCTGCAGCTACATCTGTTACACCGTTAAACATGTAATTTTCATCGTTTTCATTTCCGATACTTAACTCTTCTTCCAGGTCTAGATAAATCTCACCATAAAACGGCTCAGCGGGATTCTTGACAATCCTTACTTCCCCTTCATTCTCTACTTTTCCTTTCCATTCTCTTTCATCTTCTTTTGTGGCTTTTGAACAGGTCATGGACACAAAAAAAATGGTAATTAATATAAATATAAACTTGATTTTCATGGCTCTTCCTTAAAGCTTATGCTAAATATTCTATAAGCTAAAAATAAAAAATTAAAGCCGAATGTTAAAAATTACTTGACTTTATTTTTTATACAGGAATAATAGTATTGACTCTCTTTGGCCGGCTGGGGAGAGTTCCTACCTTTTTGGTTCCCATCATTACCCCCCT
>WVZK01000063.1 GCA_011772475.1 Candidatus Aminicenantota bacterium
ATATACTCTTCCTGGGTTGTGACCAGGTTAGGACTGTAAATCCAAACCAGAGGTTTTCCCTTCCTAACCTTTACTCCTGTAAAATCTACAAAGAGCTTATCAATCCGGCCTGGAATCCAGGCAGCGACATAAGCTACTTTTCTTTCATCGTAATCTATCTCGCCCACTGTATTTATTTCTCTAAAAAGAGGCTGAAATTTTATTTCTTCAGTCTTAACCTCAGCCAGGGCTTGAGCTCTTGGACTTAGCTTAAGCTCGGGCGCCATTTCTTCGTGTTCCTTATGCTCACCAGGCTCCATCTCCGCCATTTCACTTGTTGCTTTATATACAGGAACCAATCCCATATTACATATGGGGCAATTTGTGTTTCCCTTCTCATAATCTTCAGGACTGACTCTCACCGATGGGTGCATACCGCAGGTGTAGTAGAGAATCTCTTTTTCGGGAGCTTCTTGCTGAGCAATCATCTTAACTTCTTCTGTTTTCTCTTCGCCTTTTTTACATGAAATGAGGAAAACACTCGTGATCACGATGAATATCCCTATTCCAAGAATTAAAAGTTTCTTTTTATTAATCATTCTATTACCTCCTATAAGGTGGGCTTGATGAATCAAGCCCCTACAAATTTCATTCATCGTGGGTTTGATGAATCAAAACCCTACAATCTATTTAAGGCAGGCTTGATGATTCAAGCCCCTGCAAATTGATTTTACATGGATTTGGCAAATCAAACATCTATATTTATCTAAAATTTTATATATCAAGCCCCTGTACCTCCTGTGAGGTCCTTCCCTACCACTCTTTCCAGTTGGGCAAGGCTTTTGCCTAAATCAGCAACAGCTTTAAAATATCCAGTTTTTATCTGAAGAAGCATCCTTTCTGAGTCTAGTAAATTAAGGAAATCAACTTTACCTGCCAGGTAACCAACTTCTGACGCTTTTAAGGACTGTTCTGCCTGAGGAATAAGAGAATATTTATAAAGATTTACTTCTTCGGATGCAGTTTTCACCTCAAAAAACAGTTCGTTCACACGGGAGAGTGTCTTGTTCTCAATATTTTTATAGCCTTCCTGGCTGGCTTTAATCTTAATAGCAGCTTCTGCTTCCGAGGCCCGGAGCTTTCCCCGCCAGATAGGAATGTTTATGCCTATCGAGGCCATCCAGGAATTCCGGCCATCCTTCGGGTTTGTAGTTGATCCTGCACCGATATCAATGTAGTCAAACATAATTTTAAAGTCAGGAAAATAATTCTTTTTCGTAAGTTTTAAGCTCTTCTCGTTTTTCTCTATAAGATATCTGGCTTTTCTCAGCTCTGGTCGGAATTCTCTTGCCCACGCATAAAGATCTTTCAATTCTAACTTTAATTCAGGAGCTTTAAATTCTTCAATCTCGTCGAGAAATGCATCAGGAGAACGGTTTAAAAGAGAATTCAGCCCAGCAATAATGCCTTTTCTTCCCTGCTTAAGAACAAGAATCTTATCTGTAATCCTTGAAATCTCTAGATGAGCCTTCAAGACATCCTGTTGATTCCCTTTGCCAGTCTCATATTTTCTCTGAGCAATTTTCGCCAGGCGCTGGAGGACTTCTTTTTCCTCGTTGGTTATTCTTAAAGCATTGTCAAACCAGAAGAGGGAAAAATAGGCTTTTTTTACGCTTAACACTATGTCTGCTTTAACAACATTATACTGTTCTTCAAAAAGCGAAGCTGCACTCTTTGCAATCTTACCCTTAAGCGATAGTTTTCCAAAAAAGGGAAACTTCTGGGACAGGGAAAACTTGTTCCTCTGAGGGCCCAGTCTGGTCTCGATACTCTGGCCAAAGTAGGCATAACTGAGCATGGGGTCGGGAAGGGATTTAGCTTGCGGAATGACCTTAATGGATGCCTCCCATTCATTCCTTGCTGCTTTAATCTGAGGATTTTGATTAAGGGCTTCTTCAATCAGCTCGGAAAGGGCAGCTTTTTCGCTTGGCATATCCTGAGAAAAAGACTGAAGAGTGCCCAAGAAAGCTACTGTAATTAAAATTAAAAAAGAAAAGATAATTTTTCTCATTTTTTTCCTCATTTTTTATAGGATTACTTGACAAACTTGTACATAGTATCTATGAGCTCATCAATTTTTTCGTTGC
>WVZK01000153.1:0-18187 GCA_011772475.1 Candidatus Aminicenantota bacterium
AATAGAATTTATAGTAAATGTAAGACTAGATAATATATTTTTTGCATGAAAGCATAAAAAAGATAAGAAAAAATCGGAAGAGCAGGTTTAAGGTGTGAAAAGACAAAAAATCAGAAAAGCATTAATTTTCATTCTATTTCTGCTATTCCCTGTTGTTATGTTCTATCTTTCTCCGGTGTTAATAATCGAAGGAGCTTCTCAGGGGGTTATCACGGGGGAGTTTCGTCGCTTTTTCCCTAATTTTTGTTTTCTCCCTTTTTCGCGGCAGAGCCTTCTGCTGCTGGTTGTGCCCTGGCGGAGGCCTTCAAGAAGCTTGTTTTAGGATAAGCAATAAAAGAGCAAAGGGAGAAAAATATTACTGGATAAAATATTTCATCTGGGTTCCCTGGATAAGCGATGTCTTTGGCTTGAACATCCCAGTCTTCCCCATCTTGCTCATCATCATTGGGGCAAGCGTCATCCTCACCCCGCTTTTTAAAAAGAAATAGGCAAGCTAAAAAGATACATTTTGATAATACGATATGTTTGCCATGATAAAACCTTAGAAATTTTATCCGCGGTATTATTTTTGTTTTAAATAATATTTTTATAGAATTGGATTATGGAAATAGAATTTTTTCCAAAACTTTCATCAGCTCTCGCCAAGAAGTTAAAACAATTTGTATTAGAAAACTTCTATACCGAAGAAGAAAGAACACCAGAAAACTTGGCAGCAGAAAAAGAAAGATTCTGCAGCCAGCCCAAAGCGTGGTTATTGGTTTTTGAGGGGGATCAAATAATCGGAGGAACAAAGCTTTATAGAAGAAAAGTGATGTTTAACAACAGAGAGATCATTCTGGGAGGTATCGGTAGTGTCTGTACTCGTATTGACAAAAGAAATCAAGGCATTGCCACATCGATGCTAAAAGAAGCTGTGAAGGTTTTAATGAAATGGGAGTGTGATATTGCTTATCTTTGCGCCAATATTGAAATGAGATCATTTTATGGCCAAGTAGGATTTGTTCCTTTGCCTAAACCTTATACTTACTATGGGCGGTCAGGCAAGCTGCATGAGGGATATAAAGGGATGATTGCTCCCCTCAATTCTCCAAGCATATTTGAGATGGTCCTTAGTTCAAAGCATAAACTCCATCTGGGCCAAGGGGATTGGTGATGATTTCAAAGGAATAATGAAGAATTGAAAAATGAATTAAAAAAAGCTAAGATTGAAACCTCCTGTTGAACCTCAAAAGGAATATAATAAGGACAGGAATTAGGGTTGCTAAGAGAGTTGGTTTGATGTTTCAGAGGGGAGCGGTTTTGGTTCAGACAGAATAACACAGTGACGTAATTTCTTTGATATAAATAGATTAAGAATGAGCGGACATAACTCAGCGGTAGAGTACGAGCTTCCCAAGCTCGGGGTCGCGGGTTCGAATCCCGTTGTCCGCTCTTTCTCCGTCGATTAGGATTTTAATGCCGCCTTTGATATTGATTTCCCTTTTGTGAAGCAAGGCATGGATTTAGATGATAAAAAGACCTAAAGAGAATAACGTGAAGGAGTGGATGCTTATCGTAGATAAGAAGCCGCTCAGTGGATCTTTGAATATGGCCGTTGATGACTTCCTCTTCCAATCCTTGAGCGATGAGCCTCAGACTTTTCTCCGGTTTTACAGATGGGAAAGGCCGACTGTCTCTCTTGGGTATTCGCAGAATATTCGGAAAGTTGTCGATGTGGATTACTGCCAGAGTCAAGGAATAGACATCGTCAGAAGAATAACAGGAGGAAAGCTGGTTTTGCACCATAAAGAAGTGACCTATTCTTTATGCTCATCAGACAAAGAAGCTTTCACTTCAACGCTAGCAGATTCTTATAGATTGATATCGCAAGCCTTGATGCGGGGATTCGAAAAAATGGGATTAAAATCCTATCTGGCTGATGCTCCTCCTGAAACCTATGTGAAAGGAAACTTGCCCTGTTTTTCCTATCCTGCAAGAAATGAAATTGAAGTCGAAGGGAAAAAAATAGTGGGAAGCGCTCAGAAAAGAGCTGGCCATAAATTTATTCAGCATGGCTCAATTCCCTTAGAAAAAGATGAGGGATATTTAGGGCCTGTTTCGTTTTTAAAGAAGGAAGAAAGCAAGGGACGCATGATATCTCTTTCTCAGGCTTTGGGAGAGAAGGCAAGTTTCGATCGGACAGTTGAGCGTCTGGCTTCCGGAATTTCTGAATTTTTTAAGATTAACTTCAAACCGAAAGTTTTTGACGCTGAGGAGAAAGAAGCTATCGTAAAGATTCAGAAAGAGCGATATGCCAACAAAGACTGGACCTGCGGGGTCAAACCTTAATAGGGTCAGATCTTGTTTTTTGCCTATCTTAAAAGCCTCATAAAGACGCATAAAATTTCATAAAATTACATTTGTAGGAGTAAAGGCAAAAAACAAGATCAAACCCCACAACGATTAAATTATGCAAGTTTTGAAGGTCTGACCCTAAAGGGGTTGATTTTTTTATTTTTAGATGATAGCATTTTTTCTATTATAGCGAGGGATTATCAAAAAATGAATGAGGTCGAAGAGCTATCAAAGCTCGATGAAAAAAGTTTACCGCCGTTGAGGCCTATTCTGTTGGATGATCTCCATCAAAATGTTCTAAAAAACCTTTATCTCGAGCTTGGCACTGGTCCTGTTCTCTATCTTCTTTCTCCTTCTTATTCTGTTGTGAACCCGACTCCTAACGAGACCATAAATGACTTTATAAGCAAGAAAGAAAATCTTCTCAATTACGTCAAGGAATACATCGTCCAGAATTTAGCTGTTTATTCAGTCCTTTTAAATGTGAACAGCTATTTCGCCGAGCAAAACAGCTGCTTGGTATTAGCCAGGCTTAGGGATAGAGATTCAGGTGGAAGGCGGTTTGAGATAAAATTTTACACTCATTCTCCTCGAGAACTCTTAACTAATTACAGAGATAAGATTTATATCGGACGAGATTTTATCGACCTTTTCCATTTCAAAAGAAAGTATTTGGGTGTCAAAGAAATAATCGTCTCCGCAAAAGATCAGTATGAAGTCTTGCTTGATAAAGCAGAGGAAAAGTTGAATGAACCAATGGAGCACAAATCCTTTTTCCAGGAGATAAAGGAATCTGTAAACGAGTTGCAGAATGAAAGCCTTTCGATCCTCCAATCTCTTCCTCCTTATCTTGATTTTAGTAAGCTAAGAAGTAAGGATTTGATTCAAATAAACGCGCAGTACAGAGCAATTAATCATTTTCTTATAGAGCTGAATGATGTTGTAGCAGAGTTCGAAAATCTCTTGCGGTTTAAGAAAGAAACGAATTTCGTCCGTTATGTCACAAAATACAAAAAAGACCTGGCCAACGCCATTTCGTACTTCAACATAAGAATTAACGGCTGTTTAACCGAAAAGATTCACAATATGAGAGCCAGGGCCTGAGTCTCCTTCCCTCAGTCTTTTCCTTCAGTTCCATATATCCTTTAATTTTTGTATTTGATTAGCCAGAAATACGTTTTAGTATGTGCGGATAAAAATGTGGGCTTGATGAATTAAATCCCTACAAAAAAAGCCCGTTCCGAAGAACGGGCCTTCTTATTTTACTTCTTACTCTTTTATTCTAATCCTACACAGAGCGGCCTTTTTGTTAGCCTTTTACCTCTGCGCAGGGCTCCTTGCAGCTTTGGCTATTCTTCAATCCTGATTGTTCTGTAACTTGTGGAAAGAGAGATCGAAGGCTTCTCTTTTTCCTCAAGAAAAGCCTTTACGATAGACATGTGATCTTCTTCTTGAATGCTGATTTCTTCAGGAAGCCTCCATTTGATATCTCCATTTTTTGCTTTTGCTTCAAAAGGGTATTTTTCTCTGAGAGGCCAGTAGAAATTTATGTCAGCGTATTTGCCTATTGCTTCTATGGGATGGGTTAAGGGAGAGGGGTCGAGGACTATTGCTCCATGTTCCAGGAAGATAGTCGTTTTTCCTGAGAATTCAGAAAGTTCGATATTTCGGTAGGAAGATGTGACATGGATTTTTTGGCCGACAATTGTATTCCCGTAAACCCCCAAGTTCTTTCCATTAACTATGAGATCGCCCTTGAGGTTATCCACGTTAACTTTACTGTAGTTATCTTCTATGTCCACATGCTCTTTCGCTCCATCGACTTCAACCGGTGAATGGCGGGCTCTGATCTTTGTGGGCCCTACATTAAAAAGGGCAATTTTTTTGTAAGAGGTGGTTATATCTACAGATTCCATCAGATTTTCACCATAAATCCCAGAGTGATAACCGTCAATTTTGACATCTTGGGAGATGTTTTCCACGCGAATCCTGCCATAACGGTGATTAATTTGTGTTTTCCCTTTAACATCGCTAACGAACACATCAGCATACTTGCCTTCTATCTTGCAATCGGATTGAACATTTCTAACTTCAATATTTTTATAGCTGTTCTCGATGGTTAGTTCTCTAGCTATATCTGAAGCGATGATTTTTCCATGGCGGTTTTTGATATGTGATTTTCCTACCTTTATTGCCTTAACAGTTCCATAGGAATTCTTGACATCGATATCAATGCCAGCTGGAACGGATATTTTGAAACTTGTTCTAAAGTTTCTTCTTCTGAACTCATTCCGGTTTGTGGAGATAGTCAATTTTTGAGTATCCTTGTCGATAATCATTTTTAGTTCATCTGCAATCTCTTTGGCTTGTGCTTCGTTTCTGCGCCATATTACTTTCTCAAAAGAAACGGTTATTCTTTCTTCATCTGTTCCTTGTATTTCGATATCTCCGTGGGCGTTGGAAACATGAAGCTGGGCAGGAAAAGGCGGATTGAATTCCTGAAATTCTTCATAGACAAATTTTTCATGGTCAAAGAAGATGTGATCGTCAAAATCAATATAGATCTTTCCTGTATGGGCATGATAAAAGGTTACGCCGACGACAATGATCAGAATTAAGAGAACAATTTCTTTTGCTTTCATTTTTACCCTATTCGGTCCTGGATTTCTCCTGGCTTTCTTTAATCCCAAAGTAGAGTTTCCAGGCGCCCCAGACGATCAGAACTAGAGGCCAGAGACGAGCGATGAAACTCCAGATTTCTACGTCAAGATTGTGCAGGATAAAAACAAGACCTATCACGATGAGGATGATTCCCCAAATAAGCGGGTCTTTTCTTTTTTTCGCCATTTTATCCTCCTGAGTTCTCTTCTCGTTTCTTAGTAACAAAATCTGCGATGAGCTTTATCCCAATAACCATGACTACAACAGGCCAGAATTGCCAAGCTGTGGAGTAGCTTATAACCTCAAAGTTGGCCAGAAGAAGGAAAGCTCCCAAGAGAATCAAAATGATTCCCCAGAATATAGAGCCAGCTTTTACAGCTTCGGGAAATTCTTCGACTTCCACCTCTTCCTCTTCTTCTCCCATGAGGGCTTTTCGGTTTATGGCATTAGCAGTCTGAGCAGCATCGAAGATCTGGTAGATGTAGAGCCCAAAGATGAGCAATGAAGAAAACAGTATGATAAAGAGGGTGGGTGTCGTTGCCAGTGTCGTGATTAGCCCTGCTATGATGATCATGTAAATCAATCCCTTGAACAGCTGGCGATTGTACATGGCGCCAGTTCCGGGAGCAATGATAGCGAGAATTACTGCCAGAGCGGGTGATTTTTGGGGCCTTCTTACAACGATTTTTTCTTCCATTTATACCTCCATTTATATGTTGAAGTTTAATCCTCATTTCCTCCGAGAAGCTTTATATTCTTGAGAGAAACGAGAATATTATCCTTATGTTCACCTAAAGAAGCGGTAAAGGATTCTGCCTTAGCATACAGTTTTTCGATTTTGCTGTAGCCAAGATGAATCTGACGGCTGATTGATTTATCGATAGAACTCTTGTTGGGGCCGAAGAAGTAGAATGAAGCCATGATAAGCACGACTGTGGCTACGGTCAGGACGGGTTGAAGAGAAGGACGGACCAGAAAATCAAAAGTAGGAAGTCTCAGCTTAAATCTTCTCTTTTTGCTCGGAATCGAATGAAGTCTATCGAGTAAGCTTTCACTCACTTCCAATTCCGGTATACTAGCCAGGGATTCCTTAGTTTCCTCCATTAGGGAAAAAAGCAGGGAACAGTTCTCGCAGGTTTTTAGATGCTTGACAACAGCTCGTTTTTCTTCTGGGGTTAGTTCATCCTCTAAATAAGGAGATAAGAGTTTTTCAATTTTTTCACATTTCATTTCTTCTCTCCTTTTTTTCTTTAAGGATTTTTGCCAACTGAAGCCTTCCCCTGTTAATCCGGGATTTGACCGTTCCCAAGGGAAGGCTCATGATTTCTGCAATCTCCTCGTATTGCTTCCCCTGAATATCTCTGAGAATAACTGCCATTCGAATTTCTGATGTAAGATTGTTAATACCATGCCAGATGGTTCTTTTATTCTCTTCTTTCATGATTCCTTCCTCAGGATTCTCGAAAGCTTCTGAGGGGAGGTAGTGGTCGTTGAAATCGTCTCGTGATTTTTTTTCCCATTTTGTCCTTCGATATTGGTCAATCAGATAGTTTTTAGTGAGGGTGAGGAGCCAGGCAGAAAAACTCCTTTTAAAGTCGTATTTGGAGAGTGAGTTGTAGAGCTTTAAGAAAATATCCTGTGTCAGGTCTTCAGCTTCTTGGTAGCTTCCTGCGAACTGGTAGGACAGGTTGAATACCCTTTTGGAATAAGTGTTAACTAGCATTTTCCAGGCTCCTTCATCGCCTTCTAAGCATTCTTGGACTATTTCGTTTATCTGCACTCAATTCACCATGGTAGACGAGATTTCAGTAAAAAAAGTTCCGTGTTTTTTTCCTCTTTTTCATATTGCTATATGGGGAAAGCCTCCATTTTCTTTATTCTATAATGAGGGGGCATGATTCATCTGCCGAATATTGGGGCCAGGCCCCATTTTTACCTAAATTGGAGATTGCCCTCATTTTCCCTATTTCCCTACACTTTCTTTATTCTATTTTGGTGATGATGCTGTGTCAAACCCGAATGCTTTTAAAATTTCTTGACTTAGCAAGCGAGATATGACACTATACCTTGTAATCTTGCTCAATTTTCTTGTTTTGTTTTTCAACTCTCATTCATGTCTGTTATAAAACTCTTTTACATCCAAAAAGGGAGGATATAAATGGAAGGTATTGTTGGATACGGGGCGTACATTCCACGGAATAGGATTAAAGTAGAGGAAATTGCTAAAGTCTGGGGAGCGGATGCCCCGAGCTACAAAAGAGGCTTAATGCTGGAGGAGAAATCTGTCCCTTCTCCTGATCAGGATACTATCACCATGTCCGTGGAAGCAGCTAAAAACGCCCTAAAAAGATGTCTTATAAATCCCAAAGATATAGGTGCGGTGTATATTGGCTCTGAGTCCCATCCTTATGCAGTTAAGCCGAGCGGAACAGTTTTGGCAGAAGCCCTAGGAGCCACTCCTGAAGTTCACACAGCTGATTTTGAATTTGCCTGTAAAGCTGGAACAGAAGGGATGTACGTGGCCCTGAACTTGGTGAAGACAGGAGACATCAAGTACGGCTTGGCTGTGGGCGCCGATACTTCGCAAGGAGCTCCAGGTGATGCTCTTGAGTACTCGGCTGCTGCTGGAGCAGCGGCTTTTATTTTTGGCCGTGAAAACATAATTGCTAACGCCTTGGAGTCCTATTCATACATGACAGATACTCCTGATTTCTGGCGGCGCGAATACCAGTATTATCCCCAGCACGGAGGACGATTCACAGGAGATCCTGCCTACTTCAAGCACGTAATGGGAGCGGCTAAAGGAATAATGGACAAGGCTGGGATGAAACCTTCTGATTTCAACTATGTCACTTTTCACCAGCCTAACGGAAAATTCCCTTTTAGAGTTGGGAAGATGTTAGGATTCGAGAAAAAACAGATTGAAGCGGGTTGGCTCGTCAATAAGCTTGGAAATACCTACTCAGGTTCTTCCCCTCTGGGCTTAACAGCGATTCTAGATGTTTCTAAGCCCGGGGATATGATACTTATAGTTTCCTACGGCTCTGGGGCAGGAAGCGATGCTTTTATCTTTGAAGTGACCAAAAGAATAGAAAAGGTAAGAGACCTTGCCCCAAAAACGCGAGACTTGCTGGATAATAACAGACGTTACCTTGAGTATGGTGAGTATGCCAAGTTCCGTCAAAAGATCAAGAAGGCAAGTTAGGAGGGAGAGATGAGAGAAGTCGCTGTTATCGGCGTAGGGATGACAAAATGGGGGGAGCTTTGGGAGAAATCCCTAAGGAATATTTTTGTGGAAACAGCTCTTCTTGCCCTGGATGATGCGGGCGTTGATAAGATTGACTCTATGTATGTTGGCTCTATGTCCTCAGGTCTTTTCGTAGGACAGGAACACATCGCCTCGCTTCTGGCTGATTATTTAGGTCAAGTTCCTGTACCTTCAGCAAGAGTAGAGACGGCCTGTGCCTCGGGTGGCCTTGCTTTAAGACTAGGATTTATGGAGGTCGCCTCTGGCATGAGCGATGTCGTGCTTGTCAGCGGCATAGAGAAGATGACAGATGTCTCTGGCTATGAAGCAACTTATGCTCTTGGCACGGCGGCTGACCAGGAATATGAAGGGTATCATGGGATCACTTTTCCCGGGCTTTATGCTTTAATGGCCAGAGCACATATGGAAAAGTATGGCACAACAAGGGAACAGCTGGCATTGGTTGCTGTTAAAAACCATCTAAACGGCTCTAAAAACCCTCTTGCCCAGTATCCTTTTGAAATTACGGTGGATTCGGTGCTGAATTCGGTAATGGTCGCTGATCCGCTGAGAGTCCTGGATTGTTCTCCAATCACGGATGGAGCAGCTGCAGTTATCCTTTGCCCGGTTGAGATGGCCCGAAAAATGAAGAAACCAATTGTGAAAATAACGGGGAGTGGGCATGCGACGGATTCTATTTCTTTGAGTTCAAGAAAAGATATTACATGGATTGAAGCAACCTACCAGGCTGGGAAGCGGGCGTATGCCATGGCCAATAAAAAGCCAGAGGATATTGATATACTCGAAGTTCATGATTGCTTCACTATTGCCGAGATTTGTGTGATTGAAGCCTTGGGAATTGTTGAGAAGGGAAAAGGCGGAAAAGCTGTTGAAGATGAAGTAACGTATCTTGAAGGGAAGATTCCGGTGAACACAAGCGGCGGCTTAAAAGCCAAAGGTCATCCTGTGGGAGCAACGGGCGTGGCTCAGGTTATAGAGATCGTCAAACAGCTCCGGGGAGAAGCAGGCAAGAGACAAGTAAAGAATCCCAAAGTGGGGATGGCCCAGAATATGGGTGGAAGCGGCGGAAGTACCGTGGTTCATATCTTCGAGAAAGAATAAAGAAGGAGGGCAAAATGTCAACACCATCAAGATTTTGGAGGGAGATCCCTCAAAGATACAGGCTGGAAGCCAATAAATGCAAAAGATGTGGATACATCTCCTTCCCCCCGCGACTTATCTGCCCTCAGTGCCAAAATAGAGAATTTAAGGAAACCAAGCTGGCTGATAAGGGAAAAATCCTTACTTTTACTGTAATCCGGGTTCCCCCACAGCAGTTTGTCGATCAAGCTCCGTATGCTGTGGGGATAGTGGAACTCGATGATGGCGTAAAGCTCACGGGTCAGATTGTGGACTGTGATTTTGAGAATCTAAAAATCGGACAGAAAGTAAAGATAGAATTCCGGAAGATCTTCGATGCAGGAGAAGCGGGCATTCTTTGCTATGGCTACAAGTTCGTCCCAGAATAAACGCGTACGGATTTGATCTATCAAACCCGCAAATAATATAGGGATTTGATTCATCAAATCCGATTGTTTATATTGTAGGGGTTTGATTCATCAAGCCCGATGGTTTTATATTGTAGGGGTTTGATTCATCAAACCCACCTTAACATAAAAGAAGAATATGAATATAAAGGGGTTTGATTTATTTATCCTATACAGAATAATATTGTAGGGATTTGATTCATCAAATCCACCTTATTTTGATACAGCAGGGACTTGATTTATCAAGCCTACCTTGTATTTGTTTTGTAGGGGCTTGATTCATCAAGCCCACAATTTAGACTAGGAGATTTTGTTATGTACAGAATCGATAGCAAGGTAGATACAAAGAGTAAAGAATATAAAGAGAATTTCGAACAGATGCGGAAAGTTGTTGATGAATACAAGAAGAGACTTGCCAAGGTTCAAGAAGGTGGTCCTTTAAAATACAGAGAGCTTCATAAATCCAGAGATAAATTATTGCCCAGGGAAAGAATAAAGAAACTTTTCGATCCCAACACTCCTTTTTTGGAGCTGACTCCCTTGGCTGCTTACGATATGTATGATAACGAAGCTCCAGGAGCAGGTATAATAACCGGGATTGGCCTAATCCACGGACGTGAAGTTTTAGTCGTAGCTAATGACGCCACCGTAAAAGGGGGCACCTATTTCCCGATGACCATCAAGAAGCATGTCAGAGCTCAGGAAATCGCCCTTCAAAACCGTCTGCCCTGTGTATATTTAGTTGATTCGGGAGGGATATTTCTTCCTCATCAATCTGGTACCTTTGCTGATAAGGAATATTTTGGTAGCATNNCAGATATCGATCGTCATGGGTTCCTGTACTGCTGGAGGAGCTTATGTACCGGCCATGAGCGATGAGACGGTTATTATCCGCCAACAAGGGACAATTTTCATCGGGGGTCCTCCTCTGGTGAAAGCTGCTACGGGAGAGGAAGTTACAGATGAGGATTTAGGAGGAGCTGATGTTCACTGTCGCATCTCAGGAGTGTCAGATTATTATGCCCTCAATGACGGTCATGCCTTGGAGATTGCTCGAAATATCGTCGAAACATTGGACCCTCCCCAAAAATTCCAGCTGGATGTTGTAGAACCCGAAGATCCTTATTATGATCCGCAGGAGATTTACGGCATTATTCCCCAGGATTTAAGAAAAACCTTTGATATGAAAGAAGTTATAGCCAGGATAGTGGATGGAAGCAGATTTCAAGAATTTAAGGAATTATACGGCCAAACTCTGGTTTGTGGTTTTGCGCGTATCATGGGCTATCCAGTGGGTATCCTGGCCAACAACGGCGTTTTGTTTTCCGAAAGCTCCCTGAAAGGAGCTCATTTTGTTACTCTCTGCTCCATGCGCAAAATTCCTCTTATATTCCTTCAGAATATAACTGGCTTTATTGTCGGGAAACAGTATGAACATGAAGGAATTGCCAAGGATGGAGCTAAACTAGTTCATGCTGTGGCTAATGCCGATGTTCCTAAGTTTACGGTGATTGCAGGCGGATCTTACGGAGCAGGAAACTATGCCATGTGCGGCAGGGCCTACGCGCCACGAATACTCTGGATGTGGGCCAATGCTCGAATCAGCGTTATGGGAGGAGAGCAAGCAGCTAATGTCTTGGTGACAGTAAAAATAAAAAGGCTGAAAGAACAGGGCGAAAAGATGACTAAAGCACAGCAGGAAAAATTGATGACACCCATTCTGGAGAAATACGAGCACGAAGCCAGTCCTTATTTCAGCACTGCCAGACTTTGGGACGATGGCATCCTTGACCCCTTAGAGACGAGAGAAGCTCTTGCTTTAGGAATATCCATGAGCCTTAATGCTCCTATTCCTGATTATAAAGTCGGGATTTTCAGGATGTAAACTCCAGATTGCGGAGGCTTGATTTACAGGATTCTACAGGAATAAAATTGTAGGGGCTTGATTCATCAAGCCCGATTTTGTTGTGGGCACTTGATTCATCGAGCTCTTCATGAATAAGATTGTACGGACTTGATTCATAAGACTCTGCAAGAATAAAATTGTAGGGGCTTGATTCATCAAGCCCACAATTGATTATGAAAAAATGAACTACGAGACAATAATTTTTTCAAAGGATGGGAAAATCGCCCGAGTTTTTTTCAATAGGCCTGATGTCCATAATTCTTTCAATTCTACGATGATTAGAGAGCTTGATGATGCTTTTGAAAAGGTTAAGGCAGACAAATCCATTCGAGTTGTTGTTTTGTCAGGAAAGGGGAAATCTTTCTGTGCAGGTGCCGATATAAAATGGCTTCGAGAGATTATTGACTATTCCTATGAACAGAATTTAGAGGAATCCATCCAACTGGCTGAAGTCCTCCACAAAATCTACCTTCTGCCAAAAGCGACTATAGCCATGGTTAACGGAGCGGCCATAGGAGGAGGGAATGGTTTTCTCTCAGCTTGCGATATATCTGTTGCCTCAGAAGAGGCGAAATTTGGATTGAGCGAAGTTAAGATCGGGCTTGTGCCTGCTGCCATCTCTCCTTATGTCTTCCGCAGGATAGGCGAGGGCAAGGCCAGAGAATATTTTTTGACTGGAAAACGGATTTCAGCACAGAAGGCCCTTGAAATAGGACTTGTTAACGAAGTTGTGCCTCATAAAGAGCTTGAAAAAACAGTGAACGAGATAGCAAATCTTCTCCTTTCATCTGGACCAGAGGCCATCGCCGCTTGTAAAGAGCTGATTCACAAAGTCTCTGAGATGAGTTTAGATGAAGTAAAAGAATACACTGCCCGGATGATTGCCAATTTGAGAATAAGCGAGGAAGGCCAGGAAGGGATGACCTCCTATTTAGAAAAGAGAAAGCCCAAATGGACAAAATAACAATCGTAGGGGCTGCTTCATTGCACGGATATGATTAATCAGATATAAATTGTTTTATTTTTATACGGGTTTGATTTATCAAGCCCACCTTATTTATTTGGTGTGATTAAACTAGGATGTTAAAAAAAATATTAATAGCAAACAGGGGAGAAATTGCTGTCAGGATCATCAAAGCCTGCCAAGAGATGGGTATACCTTCAGTGGCTGTTTATTCAGAGGCTGACCGCGATAGCCTTCATGTTCAACTGGCAAATGAGGCTGTGTGCATAGGACCCGCTCCAGCCATTGAAAGCTACCTTAACATGGGTAGGATTATAAGGACCGCTCACGAGGTAGGTGCTGATTCCATTCACCCAGGCTATGGATTTCTGGCTGAGAATGCAGAGTTTGCCCGTCGGTGTGAAAAAGAAAAAATTGTTTTTATTGGACCGAACTCCAAAGCTTTGGCACTTGTCGGGGACAAGGTTCGTTCTCGCCAGACAATGGAGAAGGCTGGAGTGCCGATTATCCCAGGAATGAAAGGAATTGCCAAGGATTTCGCTGAGTTTGAATCAGAGGCTAAGAAGATTGGCTACCCGGTGATGATTAAAGCCTCTGCCGGCGGAGGCGGAAAGGGAATGAGAGTTGTCCATGATTCAGAAGAATTGAAATCCTCTCTCGAAGCCGGGATGCGAGAAGCAAAGTCAGCTTTTGGAGATGAGTCTGTTTATCTGGAAAAGTTTATTGAAGAGCCAAGGCACGTGGAGTTTCAGGCCTTGGCCGATAATTATGGAAATATAGTTCATCTTTTTGAAAGAGAGTGTTCTATACAGAGGAGACATCAAAAAATAGTTGAGGAAACTCCTTCGCAGGCCCTGGACCCAAAGCTTCGGGCTCGTATGGGGGAGACAGCAAAAAAAGTCATCAAGGTCTCCGGGTATAATAATGCGGGAACAGTAGAATTTCTCCTGGACAAAGATAAGAACTTTTATTTCCTGGAGGTTAATGCCCGGCTCCAGGTTGAACACCCTGTAACTGAGATGACAACTGGCACGGACCTGGTCCATCAGCAGATTTTAATCGCTTCAGGAGAAAAGCTTCCTTTTAGCCAAGAAGAAATAATCCAGAGAGGTCATTCCATCGAATGCCGGATCTATGCTGAAGACCCAAACCAAGATTTTCTGCCTTCTTCTGGAAAAGTTCTCTTCCTTCAGGATCCGGTTGGTCCAGGAGTTCGCCATGACTGCGGAATTTACAGTGGCTGCGAAGTGCCGATATATTACGACCCGATATTGGCCAAGGTGATAGTCTGGGCGGAAAACAGAAATAAAGCCTGTCTCAGGATGATCAATGCACTTGATGATTATGTTGTTCTGGGAATAAAGACGACCATCCATTTTCTTAAAGAGGTCATCAGCCATCCTCAGTTCAAGGCAGGAAACACCACAACAAGTTTTATCAAAATGTATTTTGACGAACAGGAAGCAAAGAAAAAACCGGATGAGAACCTGAAACTGGCTTTGATAGCCTCAGCCTTTGACAGCCTGGATAAAACTCAGGTAAGAAAAACTGCTGAACATAAAGATAAAGAGGTGTTTTCTCCATGGCTAACACTCGGGAAATGGCGGCTCGGAGGGAAGAAGTAAGGTGGAGTTCGAATTCTTAATAGACAACGCGTTACACAAAATCTCCCTCGAAAAGAAAGAAAACACATTTGTCGTGTCTGACGGAGAGAAAACCTATGAGGCAGATATCCGTTTTATCTCTCCGAATATTATTTCTATCATAATCGAAGGGCGTTCCTACCGGGTGTATTTTGCCAGGGATAGAGAGAAAAGGTTTCTTTCTCTTGAAGGACAGCAATTCACTGTTCAAGAGCCTCTTGAGGGGGGAGAGAGTTTACAGAAAGATGAAATAAGATCTCGAGAAGATGAGTTAATGGTCAAAGCTCCTATGCCAGGAAAAGTCATAAAAATAGATGTTTCAGAAAAGGAAGAAGTCAGGAAGAATCAAACTTTAGCCGTGGTAGAAGCGATGAAGATGGAAAACGAGATAAAATCTACTATAGAGGGTTATGTCAAGAAGATTTTTGTATCTGCTGGGGAACTGGTCGATTCTGAGAAGCCCTTGATTGAGCTCGAATTAAAGAGTAAAGAATAAGGCTTCACACCTAAACATTTATCCTTTTTTCCCCTCTTGAATTATTTTTTTTAAAATATCCCTTATGCGATATAATAAATATATAAATATACAATTTGAGAGATGTACAATTTGAGAATTTCGTAGAAACTTTATCTATTGTAGGNNGATGAAAGAAAGTTTAAGGAAAGTGAGGATGGATGAACAAGAGCTGGTACGCCAAATTCAAGAAGGTGATGAGATGGCCTTTGCAGAAGTAGTAAAGATTTACAAGGATAAGATAGTAAACTTCCTCTGCAAACTCACAGGTGATTATCAGAAGGCAGTGGATTTATCTCAGGAGACTTTCATGAGAGTTTATTTTAAAGCCCATAAATACAGACCAGTAGCTCCCTTCTCTTCCTGGATATACGCCATTGCTTCAAATCTTGCCAAGACTGAGATGAAAAAGATGCGAAAATATGCAGTTATATCCCTTGATGAGATTCAGAATAGCCTTCATACCGAGGTCTCTAGTCAAAATCCTCCTGATTCTGGATTGAAAAGAAACCTTAAAAAAGCATTAGACTCTCTCCATCCCCGGTATAGAATTCCTGTTATTCTCAAAGACGTTGAGGGATTCTCTCAGGAAGAAATTGCTCAGATCCTGAAAAGGCCCCTCGGTACGGTAAAAGCGAGAATTAATCGAGGAAGAAATTATTTAAAAATGGAATTAGAAAAAGCAACTTCCGTAGAAAATTCTTTCGTAAAGAAAGAGGAGTATCAAGATGGACGTGCCTGACCTTTTAAAAAAGTTAGAGAGGGTCAAAGCCCCTCCTGATTTTGAACAAAAAATATTGGCGCAGCTCTCTTTAAGAAAAAGGAGAAAGCTGCGGGCAAAGCAACTTCGTCTCTCATTAGCAGGTGCTTTTAGTGCTGCCCTTGTGCTTTTTGTCGTAGTGAATGTTTTCATCCTGCCTAAAAAGGGCGCTGTAGATGTTGCTGATTTCGAAAAAGGCCTCATCTCTCCCTCAACATTCCAAAGAGGTGAAGAGCCCGGAAGGGGAGAAACCATCCCCATAATTGAAGCTGTGGATTATGCTGGCGAAATCCAGTCTGCTTCTAGAGATCCTCAGACAATATATATTCTGGAGCAGGTTTCAGAAAGTACTCATACAAAAATCAAATATTAAGGAGGTTAATTGAAATGAACAATAAAACTAAAGCGCTTATCGTGCTGACAACATTTTTGTTCGTGCTTTTTCCGATCCTGAGTGCAGAGTCCAGCGCAGCCTTAAGCAGTCAAGCAGAGATTGAGGATATTACAAAAAAAGTCTATCCGTCAGTTGTTAAAGTTGAAGTCAAAAACAGAATTAGAAGAGTTGCTACAGGTGTTGTTATCGATAAAATCGGGCATATTGTAACGACTGCGCTCATTTATCCACGCGAAGAAAAAATCTCGGTCGTCACCTCTAAAGGAAAAAAGATGGAAGCCAAGTTTCTGGGCATGGATTCAGAAACTCACATAGCACTCCTCCAGGTTACGGACAAAACCCTGACACCGATTACTTTAGGAGTATCAAAGGAGCTTTCTCCTGGTTCATGGATTGGTGTCATCAGCATTTCTCCTGAGAATAAGCCGGCCGTAACTCAAGGAATTGTAAGCTCTATTTCCCCAGAAAAGCTTCGGTTGAATGCTTGGGTTGTCCAGGGTTCAAGTGGAAGTCCTGTTGTGGACAAAAAAGGCCGCATGGTTGGATTGCTCAGAGGAGTTTATTCCAGTGACAGACCAGTCATTGTTGAGTTCAGAGAGAGGGAGATAGCCGGTTCAGGTGTCGTCTTGAGTAAAGCAGAAGCCCCTTCATCTGGCATGGCAGAAGCTACTCCGGTTGATATCGTAAAGGGTGTTACCTCTGAAATAAAAGAGAAAGGAAGAGTAGAAAGAGGTTGGTTAGGAGTCTCCATTGATGAAAATGAAGAGGGCAAGGTAGAGATTGTTGGCGTTGAAAAAGAAAGTCCGGCTGAGCTCGCAAAGCTAGGAGAAGGAGATGTCGTCCTCGAAATCGAGGGTGAAGAAGTAACTACCACTAGAATGCTGTCGAAAGAAATAAGAAAAAGGAAGCCTGGTCAGACCATAACCTTAAAAATCAAAAGAAACGGAAAAGAGATGGATGTCAAGGTAAGGCTGGGTGAATACTCCGAAAAAGATGTAAGGCTAGAGCTCATAACTAAATTCCCCCGGCTATTTGTTGCACCCAAGCCGCCAGAACCTCCAAAAATGCCAAAAATGCCAGAACTAGAGAGGCTACCCGAACCTCCTGAGCCTCCTGAACCAAAGATATTTACCTGGGGTCTTGAACATAGAAAGTACATCGGCGTTTATATTGAGGAAATCAACAGAGAGCTTTCCGAGTATTTTGGTGTTAAAGAGGGCAATGGACTTCTGGTGGCAAAAATCACAAAGGATAGCCCTGCTGAAAAAGCGGGATTGCAGGTGGGAGATGTTATTATCAAAGCTGATGGAAAACGGACTGAGCGGACGAGAGATTTGAATAGAGTAATACAGGATAAGGAAAAGGGAGAAAAGATCAAGATAGAGGTACTCAGGAATAAGAAAGCGAGGACTATTGAGGTTGAAATCGAAGAGGAAAGGTCCAGATTTTCATATTCTTATAAAGATTGGGAAGATTATGTTGATTCCTGGGACAGTTACAGCAAAGATATGGAGAAACAATATGAAAAGTGGCAAGATTCAGATGATTTTAAAAAGCTGATGAAAAGGTTGAACAAGAAGCTCGAGGAAATAGGAGAAAATTACACAGAATCTGCGGAGAAACTGAGAAGAGCATTAAAGAAACATAAGGGAATAAGAGTATAACCTGCTCCAGTTCCCATTTCTCGATGGGGAGGGAAGGATGAAATCCTTTTCCTCCCTTTTTTTACTCTTAAGCTTTCAGTCAGATTTAGATGAGATATTTGAGGAGGAGCCCAACCACTTTTCCAGGTACTTTTCAAATTCATCTGAAGATAATCTCTCTTTTTTATAGAATCCCTTTTTCTTTCTTTGCACCATAGCTTCGTACAGGATTATTCCTACTGATACAGATAGGTTGAGGCTCTGAACCATGCCTATCATCGGGATTTTGATTCTGTAATCAGTTAGAGAAAGAGCTTCATCCGAGATGCCTTCGGCTTCATTGCCGAACACGAGAGCAAGAGGCTGCGTATAATCCAGAGCAGTATGAGGGATTGAATCTTTACTTAGATGGGTAGCAGCTATTTTAAAGCCTTTCTTTTTTAATCGCTTAAGGCATTCAGAGGTTGAAGTATGATATTTAAACTGAATCCATTTTTCGGCTCTGGTCGAGATAGCTTCGTTTACAGGAAACGGCTCCTGGCTTGCCGAGATAATATCCACGTAAAGAATTCCC
>WVZK01000153.1:18243-22266 GCA_011772475.1 Candidatus Aminicenantota bacterium
CTCGCAAAACGCAAAAAACTGCAGCCAAAAAATGTGGCCAAAAAATGGGGCCAGGCCCCATTTTTCTTGAAGTTTATTTTGTAGGGATTTGATTTATCAAACCCACATTATTGGGATAAAGAGTGTTAATTTATTGTAGGAGCTTGATTCATCAAGCCCACCGGTTTAGAAAAAATCGGGCCTTAAGAATGGGGCCTGGCCCCATTTTCGCATTTTCTTAAAAAGTCTAATTTAAGAGTGAATAGTCAGGAAAAATATTTACAATTGAATATCACTCCACTACAATAAATTCGCTTTTGTTTTCTAAAAAGAATTTAGAGCTGGATTGTTTCTGTTTTCCAGAATTTCCCGGTCAGGAAATTGATAAGATTACAATTAAATAAAGAGGGAAAACCTTATATTGGAAAGACTTTAAGAACAACTCTTTTTTTATTCATTACCTACATTATCCTCTGTGTATTTGTTAGTGTGTTTCCTTACGAAATCCATGATGCTGATTCAAGCGCTTACAGTTCCATCGCCCAAAAACTTGCTTATAAGCCTGTAATTACCTGGAGTGCTCCGGATTGGGGAGGACATGGATATAATTATGGTTTGTTTCAGGAACATCCTCCTGGATTATTATGGATAACTGCCCTATTTATTAGAATCGGAGTGCCCGAGTCTTCTGCTGCATTCTGTGCTAACTTTTTATATATATTCTTATCCCTGTACTTTATCTATCTCTTAACGAGCTATTTCGGAGGTCCTATTCAAGGTTGGGGAGCTGTCTTCGCTTATGCATTTACTCCTATTTTCTTACAGTATCTTATAAGAGCCAATAATGAGCATCCATTAAACTTAGCTGTGATTGCTGGAATTTATGGTCTGGTGCGCTCGGAAGAATCATGGAAATACAAGACAATTTTCATAGTATCTTTGATTTTTGCTTTTTTTATAAAGGGAATATTTGCATTTATTCTGACTATACTGGCCTTGGTATACTGGATTGTGTTCTTGCGGAATAGAAGAACCTTCCTGTTCATTTTTCTGACCAATCTATTTGCTTTGGGAGTTATGTTTTTATTTGAGCTCTGGTATCAACAGATTACGGATGGAATAGGATTTTGGGTAAATTATATAAACCGTCAATCTGGCCAAGGAGTTGTGACGGGATTTAATCCATTCCGCAAAATTTATAACCTTATCTGGTATCTGGGAAGAACTATCTGGTTTGCAGCACCCTGGATTTTTTTCATCTTTTACGGTGCATACAAAAGGAGTAGAGAAAAAATTCCTCTTCTTAAAGATAAGCTTTTTAAATTATCAGTGGTCAGTGCAGGTTGTATCATTTTCTGGTTCTCTCTTTTTGACCGTAAAGCAGATCGGTATATTTTCCCTGCCTATAGTTTTCTTGTTTTAGCGGGAGCATGGATTTTGTTTCAACTAAAACCCACTTTGAGGCGATTTCTTGAAAAAAGAAAAAGTATGCTGCCTGTATATCTTTCTGCTGTTTTAATTGTTTTTACGCTATTAAGAATCCTTTTTCACACTCGCTTCTACCGCTTTATCAATCTTTGGCCCGGCTAGTCCCTCTTCCAGAAAATATTTTGATTCTAGAGAAAATAAATCTTTCTATTAAGTTTCTTGATAAGACATCATTTGGATAGAGTTCATATTCAATTAAACTCTCTAATTTAAAACTTCTTTTTTTATAAAAATAAATTCTCTCAAATAATTTTTAAATATTTGCTTAGCCTCTGGACTAGCATAGCGACTTTCGGGATGAAATTGTGATGCCACTGCATTACCTACTCTTATTATTTCAATTCCATCTTTGCTCTTTGCTAATACAATTCCGTCGCCAATATTTTCCTTATTATTGAATGGCACTGAATATTTGTGATATTGCCGAGTGATGAATGTTTCGCCTTTATGACAGACATGTTTGAAAATCGGGTCATCTTTTAAGATATGAATCGAAACATCCTCATCCCAATGACCTGTTTTGATTAGCCTTCCCTCTTTTGAATCTAACAAATAGGCTAAGAGCTGCAAGCCGAAACATATTCCAAAAGCGTGTTTGTTCTGTTCGATCGACGCATATAAGAGTTCTGCTACATCTTTAATTTCCGGAGAGTCAGGGAAAAATGTGCTGCTCCCTGAAATGATTAATAAATCAAAATCCTTTAATTTTGATTTGACTATATCCTTGAGATTATCATATCTCCTCTTTGTAATTACATGTGAGACTTTTTCTTGGGTAAAAAAATTGCCAGCTAAATTGCACAATTCAGAATATATTGTCGATTCGCAGTCTATAATAAGGATTTTATAGCCAGGTTCTTGAGATCTATTTGAAAAACCGAGCCTATTCGGAAAAGCCCCGCTTTTCATCCAAGCGGAAGAGATTAGTATGGTCGCTAAGAAAGCAATGAAAACGGAAAAAACATTTTTTAAGACCTTAAGTTTTACCATTTGTGAATATTCTAGATTAAAAGGATCATTTTAAGCGCAAGAATCACCCAGAATAAAACAGCTCCGATTAGTGCTCTCCATTCTTTATTTTTCCGGAAGAGCCTCCAGCTGAACTTATTTTCCGAATAGGTAAAAGATTTCCACGTTGGGAAAAAAAGAGGTGCTTTTTTCTTGTATTCGTCATATTCTTGCGGGAAAAGCTCCTTCATCCTTTTCATTTCCTTTTTTATAGCAAGCGGATAAAAAAGGAGAAAATAGGCAGCAAAATACCCAAGTACCCACCACGAGCGAGAAGCGAAGACTACACCAATCCCTATTACAAAGTTTCCTAAATAAAGAGGATTTCTGGTGTATTGGTAAGGCCCTGAAATTGCAAGTTCCTTTTCCTTCCTGAGATGACCAGCAGACCAGGTTCTTATCAGAAGACCAAGAAAGCAAACACCCAAACCAGTTAAAAACGAAGTGAGGTCGGGCTTGGCAAAAATAATTGCCAGGATAAGACCTAGTGATCCAGCCCTAACTCTCCATCTATAGATTATTTTCTCCAAATTGAATTTAGACATTCTCTTTTAATAATTGCTGGCTTAAGGTCGCAACCTCCTGTGGAGTTATCTTTTTGAGGCATTCGATAGTGGGGCATTTCCTTTTATAGCAACTGCTGCATTCCATTTCATGAAAAGCCACTTTATCACGAGGGCCATAAGGCCCGTTTCTCCGGGGATTTGAGGGACCGAATATGCCGACAACAGGCCGGGAGAAAGCACAGGCAACCTGGAGAGCAAATGTATCACCGCTTACCAGAAGAGAGGATTCCTTAACCAGAGCCATAACTTCCTTCAGGGAGAAGTAAGGCGCCAATGGAACATGAGTCTTTTCGTGGACCTCCTTAGCCAGTGATTTTTCCTCTTCATTTCCCCATAAGAGAAGGGAAAATAATTCTTTCGTTTTCATCAGCTCGATAAATTCGACCCATTTCTCAGGAAACCATCTTTTTGTTTCCCAAGCAGCTCCCACATTAAAAAGAACGAGCTTTTTCTGCTTATCATATCCTGTTTTTTGAAGTTTTGTCTTAACTCCATCTGATAATTCTTCGGGGACAGCCAGAGGGAATTCATATTTTTCATCTTGTATACCGATTCTGGTCAAAAGCTTTAGATTTTTGCTTATGACATGTATGGTTTCAGGTATCTCTTCGAGCTTTTCTGTGTAAAAAACCGCTGCTAAAGGCTCTCTCAGGTTTTTTCGGTGGAAGCCGATTCTTTTTTTAGAGCCAGAGAGGGAAGCAATAAATCCGGACTTTACCAATCCTTGAAAATCAAGGACGACCTGGTTCTCGCTTCTAATTTCTTTTTTGAGACGCGAAATTTCTGTCCAGAATTTTTTCTTATGCAGGCGCCATCCTTCAGTTTGAGCTACGACAATCTTATCGATTCCAGGGACAAATTCGAGAATTTCTCGTCCTTTATCCTCCACAATCCAGGAAATACTAGATTCAGGGAAGTTTTTTCTTAGGGCAGAAAAAGCGGGGAGAGTATGGATGATATCTCCTAGCGAACTGAGGCGGAT
>WVZK01000153.1:22349-22543 GCA_011772475.1 Candidatus Aminicenantota bacterium
CCCTTAACCGTATCCTTTTCAGGGACTGTTTCCTTTGTATAATCCGAGCCTTTGGCATGGATGTCAGGTTCCAGGGCAAGGAGGACTTTTTCCACATTCGGCTCATCAAAAAAAGTGATGTAGTCGACAAAATAAAAAGAGGAAGCTATTTCTACTCTTTCTTCCTCGTTCAAGATGGGCCTTCCTTCACCTTT
>WVZK01000197.1:0-716 GCA_011772475.1 Candidatus Aminicenantota bacterium
ATGAACATACAAAACAAGTCTAAGTTCGAGGTCTACGGTGAGGAGATGATCGAGAAGGAAGTTAAACAGAGTGGAAATAGTGGTCGGGTTTATCTTCCTCCGGAATGGGTAGGGAAACGCGTAAAGATCATTCGGATTGACTGAGAAGAAAATGGAAAAAGGGATCAAAATCCGAAAGATTAGGGCTGAAGATGTTTCTGAGATCGTTGCTATCCAGGAATCCATATTACAGAAAAAAGTATCGAAAAAGTGGGTTCAAATGGTAGAGCATCGTCTTAAAAAACAAGAAGCTTTAGGTTTTGTTGCTTTAAAGGACGGTCAGGTGGTGGGTTTCATCATAGGAGAAATTAAAGGGGAAGGTTTTGGTCTGGAGCAAAGCGGTTGGATCGAGGTGGTAGGGGTTCATCCACGGCAGATGGGAGTTGGAATCGGCCGAATCTTAGCTGAAAAACTTTTTTCATTTTTTAAAAAGGAGGGGATCCGGGACATCCATACCGCTGTGCGCTGGGATGCCGGTGATATGCTTTCCTTCTTCAAGGCTATTGGTTTTGACCGTTCCCCATTTATCAATCTGAGGAAACATTTGGATTGAAGCTTTCCGCCTAAAGGGGGAGCTTCCGGGTTAAGGTATTTATATTGGATAGAGATTAATTATGATGATCTCGTAAAAAGTCAAAATTCGATGGCAAAGTAAAAAGCTCCAAATTCAAGGCGCG
>WVZK01000197.1:844-1188 GCA_011772475.1 Candidatus Aminicenantota bacterium
GAAAGAAGCATGAGAATCTTAGTATAGAAAAGCATGTGAAAATATTAACAAGCTGATACATAGAGGGGCTAAAAAATGAGATACGCAGAGACGGGGTTTAATCTAGAAATTGATCTATCCCGAGGAAGCATAGAGAGGGTAGCAACTGACCCGCGAGACACCGAACTTTATCTGGGGGGCCTGGGTACGAACGCCAAGATATTATGGGACAGGGTCCTCCCTGAAGTTGAACCCTTTTCTCCCGATAATCTACTCATATTTAGCGCCGGTCTTTTATGTGGTACACCTGCTACCGGTTGTAATCGTACCATTGTTTCTACCATTTCGCCTCAGACTTTGTTAAT
>WVZK01000018.1:0-299 GCA_011772475.1 Candidatus Aminicenantota bacterium
CAAGGATCATGATAGGTGGCCTTTTTTGCCAGGGAATGCTCCATTTTTAGGTGTTTTTTTCGGATATTTTCTTTGAGAAACTCTGCATGGTGGACCACGTCGCAGCTAAAGCCGAGTTGTGGATACTCATTTTTGAGGGTGTTGTAGCAGTGAGGACATGTGGTGAGAATCCTTTTTATATTATAGCGGCCAAGGGTTTCTATATTGGTTTGGGCAAGGATCTGGTACAGATATTCATTGCCAACGCGTCGGGCTGGATCTCCGCAGCATCCTTCTTCTAAACCTAAGACGGCAAATTT